>JALXCG010000479.1 GCA_026991065.1 Gemmatimonadota bacterium
CGTGTCCTCCATCGTGTTGAAAAAGCTCGGCCCGATCTTGCCGCCCAGGCAGAACCCTCCGGCGCGTTTGTTCGGCACCCGCGGAATATCGTTGCCGATGTGCCAGAGCACCGAGTTGGTGGCCGACTTGCGCGACGACCCGGTGCCCACCACATCCCCCACAAAAGCCACCGGCGTCCCGCCCCGCTTCAACTCCGCCAGCGTCTCCAGCGCGTTCTCCAGCCCCGGCCGCGGATTCTTCAACATCGCCAGCGCGTGCAGCGGAATATCGGGCCGCGACCAGGCATCCGGCGCCGGCGAAAGATCATCCGTATTGGTCTCGCCATCCACCTTGAACACCACCAGCTCCACCCGCTCCGGCAGCGCCGGCCGCGCCTTGAACCAGCTCGCCTCGGCCCAGCCATGCAGCACCTGCTTGGCGTTCGCGTTCCCCCCGCGCGCCATCTCTTCAACCTCGTTGAACGCATCGAAAACCAGCAGCGTATGCTCCAACTGCTTGGCCGCCAACGCCCCCAGCGTGGAGTCCTCGAGCAGCTCAACCAGCGTCGCCACATTGTAGCCGCCGAGCATCGTCCCCAGCAGTTCCACCGCCCGCGACGCCGAAATCAGCGGTGAACTCGCCTCGCCCTTGGCCACCGCGCTCAAGAACCCCGCCTTTACATAGGCGGCCGGATCCACCCCGGCGGGCACCCGATTCTCCAGCAGGTCGAGCAGAAACTCCTCTTCCCCGGCCGGCGGCGCCTTCAACAGCTCCACCAACTGGGCGACTTGGTCAGCAGTGAGCGGCAGCGGCGGAATGCCCAGCGCGGCGCGCTCCGCGGCAGCTTTGCGGTAAGATTCGAGCATGGGAAGTTCTCCAGCGAGACTTCGCGGCGGCGCGACCCGGCAGGTCGAGTCTCCCGCCGAGAGGGCGAAGCTCGTGCGGATTTGTAGGGTGAGGAAAACCCGAATCATACACCCTTTGCCCGCATCTTCCGCGTCCTCCCCACTTCCTTTGAACTCTTTTTTTGCAGCACCTCTCCGGCACCTCCCCGGATTCCCTGCCCACGCCCCGGAGCAACCCTCTCTTCGTCCCGCCGGGATCTCCAATCGTTGCGTCTCGACCCCAAACCGGCCCGGGAAATACTGTCGCTGCCGGGGCCGGAACAGTTCACCGCGCCTCTCTTGCCAGTTGCGCCCCAGGGGCCGAGGTCACTCCTCCTCCGGGCACGGGCTATTCCACAGGTAGTATTGCCAGCGCCAGACGCCGGGCCCGCCATACGCACCCACGTCGGAGCGGCGGCCGTTGTGGTAGACCGGGGGCCAGATCACCCCGTCCCGGCGGTATGGGGCGCCACGGTCGATCCCCACGGAGCCACGCGGCAGAACCGCTCGCAACAGATGCCCCCGCCGTTGCTGTCTACCGTGCCGCGCACGGTTACACCGATCAGCGCGGTGGCTGAACTCTCGTGGTTGCGGAAACGGACCACGTAATCGGGGTAGGCGGTATGCAGCACCACGGAGACCCCGGGGCGCTTCACTCTCCGCCCCTCTTCCATTCGATGGCACATTATCCGACAATCCCGGCTCTATTCTTCACATCTTCCGCTTT
>JALXCG010000480.1 GCA_026991065.1 Gemmatimonadota bacterium
AAGAGTTCTTGGGCCGGGTGCACCGCCGCCGGGCCACCGGACGGGCGCCGGCGCGGCGCATGGCGGCAGGCCGGTCGTAGGAACAGTTCAGGATCTCGCCGAGGAGGGTGGAGGAGCGGCGGAGTTGCGTTCGGCTCCAGGGAGCCTGTCGCGCTCCACGTTCCCGGGCGGCGATCGCTGCCGGGCCGTGGCTCCCGCCCCGGGCGCGGCGGCGGGAGCGGCCGATGCTCCGGCGGCGATCGCTGACCTGCCGCAGCTCCCGCCCCGGGCGCGGCGCGGGCGGTTGCGGCCAATCTGTCGCTACATCCCCCAGACGGTGATCGCGAGCGCTTCGTGGCCCTCCTCGCGGCGGAAGATCTTCTGCTCCCAGGGGATCTCCGGGCGCCGGTTGAAGATCAGCAGGTGGGCATCGGCGGCGCCGGTGCGCTGGACGTAGAGTTCGCGCATCTCCGCCACGGAGAAATCCCCCAGCCGCAGCGACTCCGCCTTGATGTTGAAGCACGAGCCGCCGGTGATGACCTCTTTCTCGCTCGAAGCGTGGATGCGGTAGTCCTTGATGTCGCGCATGCCGCAGAGCACGATGCTCTGGGGGAACCCGGTAGAGCGCTTGGTGTAACCGGCACGGATCTGGTGCAGCGCCGTGATCAGGGTATCGCCGATCAGCGAGTCGATCTCGTCGATGAAGAGCACCACCGGCTTCGGGCTCCGTTCTGCCAGGCGGCCGAACCCTTCGCTCAGGGCGCTGCCCGGTGCTTCGATCGCGGCGAGTTCGCGGATCTCCGCTGCCAGAGCCCGGTCTCCCAGGTAGAACTGCACACTGGTCGCCAGTTCCCGCAGAATCCCCTGCAGCGCCGGCCCGATCTGCTTCGGTAGCCCCTGCACCACCTCCACATTGATATAAACCGCCGCATACTCCTCCGACGCATTCAGCTCCCGCATCAGTCCAGCAGCGCCGAAGTCTTGCCGGTCTGGCGCGGGGCGTGGAGGATGAAGTATTTCTTCTGCCGGATGAGCGACAGAAGATCCTCGTCCGCCAGGCGCGCCAGCGGTGAAATCGTGTAGTGATCGGCTGGGGCTACCGGACCCGCGGTGTTGAAGAAGCGCGTGGGGGGAGCAGAGCGGAAAGGGCCACCCGCCCCGGGGCGGGTGGCGCCAGCGCGACCGGAACCGACGCGACCAACCGTCATCACCCGCTTGCGACCAATCCGGCTGACGACATGTCGGCACCCCACTGCAAAAGGCACAGCTACTGCTTGAATAATCCACTCCAACCATCGGCATCTCTTGTCACCCACACCCGACCGCACTACCCTCTTCAGTGGGTGATCCACGTCCGCCGCCGAGACAGCGGCGCCGGGTAGGCCACAGCCCCAACCACGCAGAAAGGGCTCAGCGATGAGAGTGGTCTGCAACGTCGCCGCCCCGCCGCCCTGCCAATAGAAAGGGAATCGTCATGCAGCATCGCCTGATTCCGGCGCTTCTCGCCATTCCCTTCTGCGGCGCGGCGGGCGCCGCCACCTGGCAGGTCGGCGCCTGCCAGCCGTTCGACACCATCCAGGCCGCGGTGGAACAAGCCGCCGA
>JALXCG010000481.1 GCA_026991065.1 Gemmatimonadota bacterium
GCGGGAGCTACCGGGTGCGGCTCGGACAGCGCTCGGTGGTGGAGCGGGGGAGCGACCTGCTGCTGCCGGTGCTGGAGGCGTCGGTGGGGGCGTTCACGCGCCTGTGGCTGGGCGTGGGGTCGGCGACCGGGCTGGCGCTGACTGATGATCTGCGTGGGCCGCGGGAGTTGCTGGAGGAGTTGGACGCGGTCTTCTGCTTGCCGGCGCCGCACCCTGACTGGGAGTTTTGAGCGCGGCGCAGCGCGACGCGGCGCGCGGCGTGGCGCGGGTGGCGGTTGGCGGGCCGGTGGCGGAGGCGCGGAGCTGGCCCGGCGCGGAATGGGTGCCGATAGTGAAGACGGAGGTGGCGCGGCGCGGTTATGCTTGAACGCAGACCAGTATTCATCTCTTCTTTGGTGGAGCGCGGGAGTTTGCTGCCGGGCGGGACTCGGAGCGGGGTTTCGTTGCTTGTGGATCGGGACCTCTGGTGAGTTCCGGCGAGACAAGGGTAAGACAATGCGAGGATTGAGCAGGCATGCAGTTACGGCGCTGGCGGCGCTGTCCTTTTCACTTCTGACCGTGGTCGGCGCACGAGCGGCGACCCTTGGGCAATGCTTTGATCCCAATCAGATTGGGGTGGCGACGCAGGCGCGGCAGGACGGGCGGTTCCAACTGGAGCGCAACGCCCTGGCGGTGTGGCTGCGGGCGCCGGGACGGGGTGCCGTGGTGGAGGCGTTGGCGGCGCGCGGGTTCGAGCTGGATCTGGACGCGCTGGTGGCGGTGCATGTGGGGCGCGAGCGGGCGGTGCTGGTGCCGCTGCGCGGGGTGACGGCGGAAACGGTTCTTTTCCCGTCAACGGTGGCGTTCCCGGGGCGTGCCGAGGGGCACTCCTTTTTGATGGTTCCCTTTGCGCCGGGGCGGGCGCCGCTTTTTCTCGAACTGGGGGTGGCGCTGGAACCGGGGCGGGTTGAGCGGATCTCGCTGGGGGGCTTCGATGGCCGGGTGAAGACTCTGGTGCCGCGCGCCGGCAAGGTGGTCGAGGCGAAAGGGGCGGCGCTGCTGGCGGAGGATCCGCCGTGGGCTTCGCCGGGCTGCACCTGGTGCGTGGTCAATGAGTGCTTGCTGGGCAATGAGTGGTGCTCGTGGGCGATGACTCTGGTGGTGAACTGCTGGGATTGCTGGAGCGAGCTGGCGCCTTGCGGCGATTGCTATGTCGGCATCGCTCAGGCGGTGGCGTGTCGCCTGATCGACTGCGCCAGTTGCGACGAGCCGTGCGCGGATATTCTGCCGCCGCCGGTGGTGCCGGAGCTGGTGCTGATTCCGGCCGGGAACTTTGTGATGGGCTCGCCGAGCGAGGAGTTGGGCCGCCGGAGCGATGAGACTCTGCATGAGGTCACGCTGACCAGTGATTTCTATATCGGCAACAGCGAAGTGACGCAGGCGCAGTGGGTGGCGGTGATGGGGGCGAACCCCAGCTACTACACCGGCTGCGATCAGTGCCCGGTGGAGAGCGTGAGTTGGCTGGATGCGGTGAATTACTGCAACGCGCTCTCGCTGCAGGAGGGGCGTGTGCCCGCTTATGTTGTGGATGGCAACAACGTG
>JALXCG010000482.1 GCA_026991065.1 Gemmatimonadota bacterium
GCGCCCGCTCCTCGGCCGTGAGCAGCGAACGCCCCAGTCGCTCGCCGAGGTTGCGTGCGTAGGTCTCCGTCAAGCGCCGGAAAAACACGAAATAGAGGCAGGGAAGATGGGTGTCGGCGATGCTCGCAACCACTTCGTAGTGGTGTGTGCGGTTGTGCCCTTGCCCGCGTCCGCGCCCGCGTCCGCGCCGCTGCCCGCGCTCCGACCGCCCGCCACCGCGTGCGCTGCGCTGGCGCCGCGCCTGCTTCTCAAAACTGGCGCGCGAAACCAACCCGGTGGATCGATTGAAAAGATAGATCTTGAGCGGCACAGCACGCTTCTTCTCGCGAATCACCCGAACCTTTTCATCCCGCACATAGCTGAGCCACTGGGCGAAATCATCCGCATTCGGGATCGTCGCCGAAAGCCCCAGAATCCTCACATGTTGCGGCAGATAGATCAGAATCTCTTCCCATACGGTGCCTCGCTCGGGGTCCGCCAGAAAGTGGATCTCGTCGAAAATCACGTGCGAAAGATCGGCGAGCCGATCCCGATCCTGGAGCAGCATATTCCGCAGAATCTCAGTCGTCATGATGCAGGCGGCTGCATTGTGATTGATGACCAAGTCGCCCGTCACCAGGCCGATGTTGTCCGGGTTGAAGGCTCGGGTATAGTCGCGGAACTTTTGATTCGACAGCGCCTTGATCGGAGCCGTGTAGATCACCCGACGGGATTCCGCCAGGCATTTGGCAACGATGAAGTCGGCGACTACGGTCTTCCCGGTCCCGGTGGGCGCGGAGACCAGAACCGAGTGCCCGCGATCGATTGCTTCGATCGCCTCCCGCTGAAATCTGTCCAGGGGGAAACCGGCATCGAAGTCCGCCGGTCGAAAACGAAGATCTTGCTTGTTCACATTCAGGTCCAAGTCGTGGTGAGTGGCAGCGCCCCGAGTCAGGAGTCTGTCGCAAACGGCCGACCCCCGCCCGCGGAGGCGGAAGGTCGGCCGCTCATCGAAAACTCCTCACCGCCGGTGCCGCAACAAGCACCGGTCGGTTGCGGGGACTATTTCACCAGAATCATGCTCCGCACGATGCTCTTGCCGCCCGTGTCCAGGCGATAGAAATAGACGCCGCTGGCCACCGATTGGCCCTTGGCATTCTCTCCATCCCAGCGAACCGCATACTGTCCCGCATCTTTCTGGCCCTGGGCCAGCACCGTAACCAAGTTGCCACGGGTGTCATAGACACCCAGCTTGACCGTGGCTGCTTGCGGCAGACTGAAGCGGATCATCGTGGACGGATTGAAGGGATTCGGAGAGTTTTGCGCCAACTCCAACCGCGCTGGCGCGGCGGGACTCCGGCCATCATCCTCGATCCCGACCAGGTCATCGAGAAAAGCAAAAACCGCCTCCAAAAAGTCTTCGCGCTGCACTGCCCCCGGAAGTTCACCATGGATCCCTTCCGGCCCAAAACCCGAAACCACTGCCCGGGCATTGCCCAAGCGCAATGACACCAGAGCTGCATCGGTACTGCTACTTGTATCGCCATAAACAGCAACGACTGTGCCGCCGGCCAACACATCTTGTGATATCTGGTTCAGTGGCAATTCGGTACCGGTTGTATAGACCGGTCCACCGATCTCGTCGCCCAAGCCGGTTCCTTCAATGTAGTTGATGACGTGCTCAGTGGACGCTCCATCGTAAGTGACGCCCAGGCGCGTCGAAAGCGTGCCACCGGTAATCGATTCGATGATGTTCTGACCGCCGAGATAGAGCTTGCCGCCATTGTCCAACATGGTCGCCAGTGCAGCTTGCTCCGCCTCGTTAATGATATCGCTGGTCGCATCACCCGAGGCCCACAACACCTTGGACTTGGCCGGCATCACCGCCACCGCGGTCTCCGCCGTTCCCGCCGCGGCGCGATCCCACATGTTGTAGGTGTGCCCGGTTGAGTCGATCGCGGCAACGATGTACTCCTCGTAGTTGACTTCACCGCCATCGGCATCAACAAAAAGCACATCGGCGGGTTCCACCTGCGTCGTGAGATCCGCAACCTGCGCCGAATCCACCTCAACAGCGGTAACGCTGTAGAACATCTCCGGCGGCGCCGGGTGAACCACCACGCGGTAGCTACCGATGCGGAGCGCCGCATCGAACGACCCATCCTCTTCGGTCTCTGTGACCACCATCAGAGAATCGTTGCTCTCATCGTAGATGGAGATCGAAGCAGAGATCCCCGTGCCGCTGTTGTTGGTAAGCGTTCCGCCAATGCTCCCGTAGGGAAGCTCGCGCAACGCAACATCGTGCACCGCCGTCCCCCCCCCGTCAACGACCACGGTGGTCGTATCCGGGTAGTACCCGAAGAGTGAGGTAACAACTGTGTAGCTGCCCGCCAAGGTATGGAAGGAGTAGGCTCCACTCTCATCCGGATAGGTCGAAATCCCCGTCTCGACCACCTTCACCAAAGCACCGGAAAGTGGATCGCCACTGCCGGCAGCGGTCACATCACCTTCGATGTGGCCATCCAGATTGAACTCGTTGAAGAGGTAGTTCGCCGCAGCTTCGAGATCGATGATGCCGCGGCCGAAGCGGTTGTCGTCACCGCCCGGATTCTCCGGATTGCGGGCCGTGCGGAAAAGCAGTGTTTTCAGTTCCTGCGGCGGCAAAGAGGGCATGATCTGGCGCAGCAGCGCAATGGCGCCGGCCACATGAGGACAGGCCATCGACGTGCCCATGTAGTTGGCGTAGCGATCACCCGGAATGCTCGAGCGGATATCCACACCGGGAGCAGCCACATCCGGCTTGAATTTCAGCGAATCCGCAACATTGCACCGGGTAGGACCACGGCTGGAAAAAGTCGCCAGCCCCTCGCCCTCGTTCGTCGCGCCAACCGCCAGGCAGTTCACCTGCGTGGTCGCCCGATTCGCGGGGTTGCCGATCGTCTGTGCTCCCGGGCCCTCATTGCCGGCTGCAAAAACCGCAACCGCTCCCGCCGCCTCCATATTGTCGATCGCGGAGAAATGGTAGCTGGAGCAGTTGGTTCCGCCGCCCCAGGAGTTGTTGACCGCGTCCGGCACATCGTCCGTAGTTCCGGGATCGCCATCGGGATCCGCGCACCACTGGAAAGCTGAATTGATGCCCACGCCGGGATTTCCGGAAAGAGCAACACGCGCCGCGATCCAGTGCGCCGCCGGTGCAACGCCGATGGTATCGGTCACCACGCTGCCGCACATCGTGCCCATCGTGTGGGTGCCATGGCTGTCCGGATCGGACGGGAAGTCGGAAGAATCCTCCGCATACCACGCTTCCCACCAGCCAACGCCATCTTCCAGCCCGCGCCACTTGGAAGCCAGCGCCTCGTGGCCGCCGTCGACCCCGGTATCAAGATTGGCGACCAGTGTGCCCTGGCCGAAAATCCCCATCTCCCACAGCTTCGTCGCACCGATCTGATCCAGACCCCACTCGTGGGTCTCCCCGGCATTCGCCCGCGGCCCGCCCTCGACCCGCTTCACCGGCTCGATCAGGTCCACCACATCGTAGTGGAGCACGGCATTGTCAAAAATCTCGGTCAACCGCTGCACACCACTGGGCGTCGCCTGCATCTCAATACCATTGGTGATCCAGAGCGGCTTCACCTTGGCCAATTCGCCGGCGGCCTCCGCCTCCTTCAAGCGCGCCATGTAGGGGCTCTGCTCCTCCTTGGAAAACGCCTGCAGCGCCAGAATGATCTCGCGATGCGTCCGGTCGAAATCGGCATTCTCCGCCCTCAGGCGGGCCTGCAGAGCCGGAGTATCGAATTGATTGGGCAGTTCCACAAAAATGGGGAGCCAGGTACCCTGAGCCGCCGCGCCCAGCGCGTTTTCCAGGGAAGTGTCAACTATGACATCGGCGTTGCCGCTGGTCGCGGCCATCGCCAAAATCACCGAAGCCGCTAGCTTCGAGAGAGTAGTGCGCATCCGTTGTGTCTCCTTCTGAGATCTCTGGTGCGAGCAAGAATGCTTGCGCTGATTCCTGGTTACGTCTTGCGGGCGGAGCTCCCGAGACCATTTCCAGGCGCACGCCGCGAACATTGCCGGCGCCCTGCTATGCGAAGATGTTGGAACATGGCCACGAACGGCCTTTCGGGGAGCAAACCTCGCCCCTTGGCTGGGCAGGAATCCCGTCGCCGGGCCGGTGGCAGGGAAAAGGACAACCCGCTACAACCCGGCAAACTTATAAGATAAGTTCTTGTCACGGTATCTGCAACCATCGCCGTGGCCGATTTCAGCTTCACGGCCCCGGCAGCCGTCAATTCACCCGCGCTCCTTTTCATGATACACGCCCGTAGCGTCCATCCCTGTGGCAGTTGGCAGAGCTTTCTCGAACCGATCGAGGCGGCTCTCGCCACCGTGTACCTACTACTGCGCTTCCTCAAAGTCGGCCACGACCTTCCCAACCTCCACGCAGTCAACATCTTCCTGGTTGGGTCGGTGATCCTGCTTCCCGCACTCTACCTCTTCTCCACCCTCCTCTGCCTGCGCAACGCCTCCACCATCGCCACCTGGGTGCGAACCCATCGCCTGCGCAGTCTGCTCGCCCTCACCCTCGTCGGCCTGCTGGGCTGGAACCTGATCATCATCGCTTCGGCTGGAACCGTATCGCCGAACAGCCCTCCCTGGCACCTCCAGGCGACCGCCGCAATCCTCGTCGCATTCGTTCAGATCGGCCTCTGGGCACAGCGCTTCCCCTACGGCCAGACTCGGGGCCGCATTGTCACCGCACGCATCGAACCCGCCCGCGAACTGATCATCTCCTTCATCCTGGTCATCACCCTGGGCACCCTCGCGCTCATGGCGCCCGCCGCCACCGTCGAGGGCTCCCGCGTATCCCCGCTCGACCTGCTCTTCACCGCCACCTCCGCCACCTGCGTGACCGGTCTCACCGTGGTCGACACCCATTCCGCCTTCACCCCCTTCGGCCAGACCATCATCATGGTGTTGATGCAGATCGGCGGCCTGGGACTGATGAGTTTTATCGCCGCGCTCTCCGTCCTGGGCGGCGGCGAAGTCGGCGTTCGCGACCGTTTTGTTCTCGGCGCCGCCCTCTCATCAGAATCCTCCGGATCGATTCTGCACGTGCTTCTCCAAGTCCTGCTGCTCACCTGCGTGGTTGAGGCGGCAGGCGCGCTGGCCCTCTACGTTCCTCTCCAACAGCTATCTCCCCGGCCCGCCTTCGACGCCGTTTTCCATGCCGTATCCGCCTTCTGCAACGCCGGCTTTTCCACCCTGCCCGGCGGCGTTGTCGACACCATGGGCGGCTCTGCCGGGCCGATTCTCATACTCTTTCTCCTCTTTGTCGTCGGCGGTCTTGGCTTCGGCGTCATCTCCGAACTCGGCCAGCGCGCTCTCAACCCGCGTCCCCACCACCCCCTTCGGCTCCACACCCGCGTCGCCCTCCGCACCACCCTCTTCCTGCTCGCGGCGGGCACCCTGATCACCTGGCTCGTTGAGCGAGCCCACGGCCTGGCCGGGCTGTCCCTCGCGGAGCAGGGCCGTGCCGCACTTTTTCATGCCGCATCCACGCGCACCGCCGGTTTCGCCTACCTCCCGCTCAACACATTCTCCGATGCCACGCTCTTCCTCTTCTGTCTCCTCATGTTCATCGGCGCATCTCCCGGTGGCACCGGCGGTGGCGTCAAGACCACCACCTTCGCACTGCATGTGGCATCGCTCTGGTCCACCCTGCTCCGCCGGCCGCGAGTC
>JALXCG010000483.1 GCA_026991065.1 Gemmatimonadota bacterium
TCCATATGTGACACGACGATGCAGCCGGAAGCGGTGGGAAACGCGGAGTGATCGGGCAGTCTGCCCACCGGGTAGTTTCCCTTTGCCGAGAGTTTTCCTGGAAAATCTCTCGACTTTCTGAGAATCCGGGACGAGGTCGCGAAACAGCGCCGTAAGCGTTCAAGATAGCGCGTTTTCCACCACCCTATCCACCGGGTGTAGAGTGCGCCCGTTGTCACCCACCGAGGAGGAACGGTGCGCGCACGCAAACGCCGCCGGTATTCAGATTAGCCGTGCGCCACTCACCAACTATGTCCGCTGGAGCATCGAGTTGTTCGCGCCGATCTACGAAGCGCAACGGACCCACGTTTTGCAAAGCCGAGTTGTTTGCGTCGACGTGACGCCGATCAATGCGGGACGCAAGAAAGCGAAAAAGCCGAAAAAGCGTGGCCAGATGAAAACCACATGGTGCTGGCCCATCCATGGCGAAGAAAAAGAAGTCTATTTCAGCTGGTCCCCGACCGTGGCGCCGCCCACATCCGAGAGGAACTGCGGAGTTCACGGGCGTGTTGCACACCGACGGTTATCAGGCCTATGACCGCTACGCCAAAGACCGGCCAGGGGCAACTCAAGCTCAATGCTGGGCTCACACCCGCCGCGAGAAAAGATCCTGCAGCATCGCCGCCTCCGCGCCAAGCCGCTGGTTGCAGCGTCTTTCGAATGGTGCGAAGCGCAGCAACTGCGCGCCGACCCGGGTGACAGTGACCTACTATCCAGGGCGCTTCGCTACGCCTTGCGGCACCGCGACCAGCCTCAAGCCTACCTGGAAGATCCAGATATTCCGATCGACACCAACCACCCGGAGCGAACCCTGCGGGTGACCCCATGGGACGGAAGGCTTGGCTCTTCTGCTGGACTGAGCTGAGGCCTCGCCAGGTCGGAATGATCCGGAGCTTACTCACTACGTGCCGGATCCATGGGGTCAACTCCTACACCTATCCGGTAGATGTTCTGCAGCGCATTGGATCCCATCCGGGCAGCCGGATCGAGGACCTCACACCCCATCGCTGGAAACAGCTTATTACTGACCAGCCCCTCCGGTCCGAGATCGACAGGGTGGTCCTGGATGGCGTGGATCAAACGCTTGCGCCGCGGAGGATAGACATACGCTCGGGGGATCATGCCGCCATGGAGCAGGGCCGCGATTCTGTGGGCGTCGAGCCGATCATTCTTGGCAATACCGCTGTGAATGGCCTTCATGTAGCGTGCATGGCCGAGGATAAAGGCAATGCCTTCTTTCGCGCAGAGAGCGAAGATCCAGTAGCAAATGAAGATGCACTCCACCGAAACCACCAGATTCTCTCGCAAAGGGGCGACCGCAGGGAGGAACCGCGCCGAGCTTGTGTCCATGTTCTCGGACGGGTAGACCTGGCGTCGCGAATCCAGGATGCACGGATGCATCGTGCAAACGTGGAGATCGACGCCGCAGTGGCGGGCGCGAGTACCGATCCAAAACTGCATGAGCGTGCTCCTGCCGAAGGTGTGGTATGATTCAATCGTGACCCGTGGCCAATGCTGCCTATAAGGGTAGGGGCAGGGC
>JALXCG010000484.1 GCA_026991065.1 Gemmatimonadota bacterium
GTAGAGCAGCGCGCGCGGCAGTGGTGCGTCGATCGGCCACCAGACCCGCGAGCAGAGGGCGACCAATGCCGCCGCCGCCCCCGCCGCCAGCAGCATTCGCGGCAGCACCCAGGAGCCCACCGCCAGCGGACCCAGGCGGTGGCTCAGCCGATGACGCAGAACCGCCCACTCCAGCCAGGCGGCGATGCTCGCGCCCAGCCCCAGCCAGGCCGCGTCGCGGGCCTCTCCCGCCAGCAGCAGATCGCGCCCGGGAAAGATGATCAGCAGCACCAGCAGCGAGGCGCAAACCACCCGCACCAGGGCGATGCGCGCGGGCGTGCGGGTATCGTGCAGGGCAAAAAAAGCGGAGGCGTAAAGCCGCGAGCCGGTGGCGGCCACCAGGCCGACCGCGTAGGCGGCCAGGACCGCATAGACCTCGGTTGCCTCGCGCGGACCGAAGTCGCCGGTTTGATAGAGCGCCGCCACCACCATCTCGCCCAGGAGCAGATAGCCGACCGCCGCGGGGATGACCAGAAAAGCGATCCGCCGGGTGCCGCTGCGCAGCCGCGCCCGCAGCACACTCCCGGCGTCTCCGCGGCGCCGCGCCAGTTCCGGCAACTCCGCCGCCGCCACCGACATGCCGAAGAGGCTCACGGGCAGCATGTAGAGCGTCTGCGCGTAGCCGAGCACCGCCACCGCGCCGGTCGCCAGCAGCGACGCCAGGACCAGGTCGACATAGCTCCCCACCTGCACCACTCCGCGGCCGAGAATGGCGGGTCCGGCGGTGCGCAGGATCTCCCGCACCGCGGGCAGGCGCGGGGCCCAGCGCACCTTCAGGTGTCGCTCCAGGCGCAGGATCCAGGGCAACTGGACGGCAAACTGCAGCAACCCGCCCGCCAGCGCGCCCCAGGCGGCCAGGACCACCAGATCGTAGGAATCGGTGCGCCGCACCCCCAGCAGGAGCGTGGTGATGATTGCCGCGTTCCACAGGACCGGCGCCACATAGGAGAGAAAAAAGCGCCGATGGCTGTTCAGAATCCCCAGCGCCCAGGCCGAAAGCACCAGCGTCCCCGCCATGGGAAAGATGATGCGGGTGCAGGTGATCGCCAGCTCGCGCCGTTCGCCGCTGAAGCCCGGCAAAAAGAGCGTGACCGCGATCGGGGCGAGAAAGATCCCCACCAGAACGATCGCCGCCACCAGGGCCGCGAGAAGGGCAAAGAGCGCCCCGGCCACCCGTCCCGCCTCGCGCTCCCGGCCCTGCTCCAGCAACTCCGCATAGACCGGAATGAAGGAGGCGCTGAGGGTGCCTTCACCGAGCAGATTCTGCAGCACATTGGGCATGCGCAGGGCGGCGCGAAACACATCCGCGTAGAGCGAGGCCCCGAAGCAGTAAGCGAAAACCCGCTCGCGCACCAGCCCGGAGATGCGCGAGAGCAGAATGCCGGCGGCGACCAGCGCGGCGCCGCGCCCGCCCGCCCGCCTACCGGAGGCCACGGATTCGGATTTCCTCGCCTCGGGGTGGTTTCGGGGGTCCCGCTCGGGGGGCGTTTGAGTCATTCTTGGGTCGTGAAGGCCGCGGCGAGGGGGCGTTTCATCCGCGGACCGTTTTTTTGGGGCTTTTTGTGGGGCGGCTTCCCCGAATCCGGCCGATGGTAGTAGAAGCAGAACGGCTTCCTGGGATACTCAGCATGCACAATGTCTATGTGGGGCGCCAGCCCATTTTCGATTCTAACCAGCGAGTGCTCGCTTACGAGTTGCTCTCCCGGAGCGGCCAGGGCAACCGGGTCACCGAGCTGGAGGGCAACCGCGCGACCTCGCAGGTGATGCTCAATGCATTTGTCGCCATCGGCCTGGAGCAGATGACCGGGGGCAAGCCGGCATTCATCAACTGCACCCGTGACCTGCTGCTCGGCGAGACGCTTGGGGCACTGCCGGCGGACCGGGTGGTGCTCGAGGTCCTGGAGGATATGGAGATCGATCCACCGCTGGTGGAGGCGGTGCGGCGCAAGGTCGATGCCGGCTACACCATCGCTCTGGACGACTTTGTCTATTCGCGGCAATGGGATCCGCTGCTGGAGATGGCGTCGATCGTCAAGCTCGACGTGCTGGCGCTCGATCGCCGGGAGATTCAGCGCCATCTGCGCCTGCTGCGCCCTTTTAATGTGAAGCTGCTGGCGGAAAAGGTGGAGACGCCGGAAGATTTCGCGCATTTCCGGGATCTCAACTTCGACTATTTCCAGGGCTATTTCCTGAGCCGGCCGAGTGTGGTCGAGGGTCAGTGCGTGCCGGCCAATCGGCTGGCGGTGATGCAGCTTCTGTCCCGTCTCTACGACCCGCAGGCAGAGGTCAAGGAGCTGGCGAAGATGATCGAGCCGGATCTTGCCCTCGCCTACAAGCTCTTGCGTTACATCAACTCCTCACTCTTTTCCCTGCCGGGGGAGATCCGCTCCATTCAGCAGGCGATCACCCTGCTCGGTCTCAACGAGATTCGGCGCTTCGCTTCGCTGGTGCTGATGTCCAGCATCGACGGCAAGCCACCGGAACTCATGAACATCAGTCTGATCCGGGCGCGCATGTGCCAGGGGCTGGCGGAGGCGCTGCAGGAGCCGGATGCGGCCACCTACTTCATCGTCGGGCTCTTCTCCAGCCTCGACGCGTTCATGGACCGGCCGATGGCGGAGCTGGTTGATTCGCTGCCGCTGCCGGCCGCCGCGCAGGCGGCGCTGGCCGGGCACGAAGGGCGGATGGGCGAGGCACTGCAACTGGTTCTGGATTACGAGGCGTGCGTCTGGGATGGTCGCGCCCGGCTCGGGTTGAGTCCGGATGAGATCCAGCGGATCTATTGGGAGAGTCTCTCCTGGAGTACGCGGACGCTTGCGGTCGCCGCTCCGGCTGCTGATGCGGGGGCCGCGGCGCTGATGAGCGAGTAGTGCGGTGGCCGGCCCTGAACTGAAAGAGCGCCCACCCCGAAAACGGGATGAGCGCTCTCTCGGACTGCCGGCAATAGGCTAGAAGCTATACAGATAGCTGATCTGGAAGTTGTTCTGGCTGTGGAAAGAGACCACGCCGCCGGAGAGCGGGTTGCTGTTCTGCTGGTCGATCTCGAAAGCGTGGGAGAAGGCCAGGTCGATCCGACCGGAGTCGGAGAGCTTCCAGCCGGCGCCCAGGGTCGCGTGGTTTTCGACGATCGCCGGGAAGAGCGGGTTCACATACTCGTCGGGGATCGGGTTCTTGCCGTAGTTGTAGCCGGCGCGCAGATCGAGGGTTTCATCCAGGGTGTACTGCAGGCCGGTGGCGATCACCAGTTGGTCATCCCAGTTCTGGTAGAGGGCCATGTCCATGGAGCCGCCGCCGAACTCGTCGTCCGCCTTGTAGTGGAGCTGGAAGTCATCCATCACATCTTTCCAGCCGATGTATTTGGCGTCCAGCGAGATCAGAAGCTGGTCGGTGGCTTGCGCGGCGAAGCCCAGCCCGAAGAGCTGCGGCCACTCAAAATCCTTGATCGTGATGTCACCCGTCATCGCCGGCATCAGACCGGTGTTGGCCATCGACATCGCCATCTGACCGCGGCCTTCGAGGTCCGCCAGCCAGGTTTTGCTGTGGTAGATACCGCCGATCGCGATCTTGTCGGTCGCCTGGTAGAGGAAGCCGAGATTAAGGCCGAAACCGAAAGCATCGGTCGCCGACTTGACGTCGCTCTCGTCGTTGAGCGAGAGGTGGGCGTATTCCATCTCGCCCAGGGACGGGTCGGCCAGGATGCCGGCGAAGATCGCGTCCGGAGTGGCGGTGCCCATGGTTTGCTGGCCGGGGGTCATCATGTCCGTGAACTGGGCGCCGGAGATCAGCATCTCCATGTCAAGACCGGCATAGACCAGGTCGGCGGTGCCGCCGATGATCAGTTTGTCGTTAAGGCGATAGGTGGCGGGGATCAGCATGCGGCCGACCGAGACGGAACTCATGTTGGTGAGTCCGGTCGGCTCGCCGGTGACGGGGTTCATCGACATGAAGGAGGAGTCACCGTAGTTGGTGCCCATGCCGCCCTGGCCGAAGACGCCGAGGCCGATCGACCATTTTTCAGAGTTGCGCACGTAGCCCAGCGCGGGCATGGCGAAGATCGTTGAGCTGGATTCTTCGCGAAAGACCGGAGCACCCGGCATCGTCATCTCGGCGCGGACCTTCGGGCCCAGGGCGCCGAAAGCGATCTCCAGCCGGGAACCCTCCTTGGCCAGGCCGAGAGTGGCGGGGTTGTTGATCATGGCGCCGGTGCCGTTGTCGAACGCCAGGCTGGCGCCGCCCATGCCGAGCGCGATCGGGCCATAGCCTTCGAGATCCATGCCGTTGGTGGCCAGGGCGGCGGAAGCGCCCAGAAGCGTAGCGGCCCCGGCGACCAGGGCCGGGAGAGAGCTGTAACGAGTTTTCACGGTTGTTCTCCTGATTGTTTTCTTACTGATCTTGGTTCGGTTCCGCCGGGAACGCCGCGCGGAGAGGTTTGGCAAGCGAGTCATAGATTGAACCCGGCATGCCCATATTCTTCATGAAGGCCATCTTGCCCGCGTCTTCGAAGTACATCTTCATGCGGAACATCGCTTCGACCGCCTGCACGTGGACATCGCGGCCGTCGGAGCGGACCACCACCTCGAAGGGGTAGGCGGCGTTGTGGGCCAGGCCGGGGCAAGTCAGTTCTTTGCGGGATTTGTCGCTGCCCGCCTTGACGATGGAAGCGGACTTGCTTTCGATCCGATCACCGGAGAAGCCCAGCACCGCCACCTGATACATGGGCAGCTCGTAGCGATAGATGACGTGCAGGCCCCACTCGCTCTCCGGGGCCGCGAAAAGCTGGCCGGTTTTGCCCAGCACGCTCTGCCAGTCGCCCCCCTTGACGACGACGAAGTCCTTGAGCTTGGAATCGAAGGAGCCGCCCGCCATGACGCCCATGGTGCGGCCGATGTGGCCCTTGGAACGTTTCTGGCCATAGGGGCGAACGCTGCCGGCGGCGCCGGTGGCGTTGAGAATCAGGCTGCGCAGCGCGTCGCGATGCAGCGCCGCGGGCTGCAGGCAGTCGGGGCTGTCCAGAAAAACGGTGCGGTAGATGGATCGCGGGTTGACGATCGAGACATGGGCGCCGTTTTCATCTTCAAAGATGTTGATGCGATCGACGATGGCGTAGGGGGCGGTGGCGGGGTTCAGTTTCATCAACTCGGCGGCGAACTCCGGCTGCACCAGGGCGACCACGGTGGAGCGGAAGTTGCAGCCTTCTTGAATGCCGGCATCGCGAACCGCGAGGACTTCCCAGCCGTCGAGGCGGGCGCGCTCGGGAATGGCGTTGCGCAAATCTTCGTAGGGCCGTTCAGCCTTTTCGATGACGTACTCGTAGACGCGGAAGTTTTCGCCGCCGGCGTAGGCCGGGGGAGTGGCCCAGGAGAGTGTGGTGCCGGTGATGAGGACACCCAGGAAAAGTTGGCGGATATTCACAGTGATCTCCAGACGGGAGGATTCAGAGCAATGCTTGAACAAGGACACTCCGCATGCGCAGGGATCATGCCGAAACGTCCGCACGGGAGGCAAAAATATGACGCGCTGCGGCAGGATGCCGGGTTGGGTCCGGATCCTGTTGTGGGATAGGGAGTAGCGCAGAGATGCGGAGAACCTGTTGCGGGTTGTTGGGCGAAGCGGGTCGCGGAACCTTTTGTTCCGTGGCTTGCGCGTGGAACGGTGTGTTGCAACT
>JALXCG010000485.1 GCA_026991065.1 Gemmatimonadota bacterium
GCTCGAAGGGTTTGCTGCCAGTGGGTCGCTTGATCCCGACTTCTGGATCACTTTCAAGCAGATGCCCGATGCTCTTCAACTGGCCAGCCTGGACAGCCTGATCACCGCCCATGGCGGTACCCTGACCGAAGCATTCGGCCTGATCCCCACCGTGCTGGTGGATGGGCAGCCACTCGACTACCCGCTCTGGACGGCGGGCGGAGGCGGTACCTACAACGACCCATTCATGCAGGCGCTGCTCGAAGATTGGGAGTATTCCGACGACCTCGCCATGGTGGAGGCGATGCAGGAGTTCGACCCGCCGACGCGTCCCCCCGGCGCCGCGGTAACGCCAAGGATCGGGATCGGCGACCGGGGTCTCAACCTGCCGGAGGGCCCCTCCCTGCCGGATCAATGTGCGCCGAGCGGCGACTGCTGGATTCCGCAGGATACGAGCAGTTTCGAGCTGCAGGCCGACCGTGTGGTCCCGGACCTGTGGCAGGCGGATGGCAGCGGCGGAGTCAGCGGCCTGGCAACCGGGCGAGGCACTTTGATCGCCTTTCTCGACTCCGGAATCAGCGCCTGTGGCGACGACGAGAACCGCTTCGTCGGCGGCTACGACGCGACTGCGGCGAACGAGCCGGGCGACAGCACCAATTTCGACCCACCGGATACAACCTGCGACTGGCTCTGCCATGGTTCGCGGGTGTTCTACTCCGCTTGCGGCGCCGCCCGGGGAGCGGATGGAGTTTTCGGAGCAGCGCCGGAAGCCGGCTTCATCGATGTCAATCTGGCGCTCGACAGCAGCGGCTACACCACCTCGGTAGAGATCCTGCGGGCGCTCAACTGGATCTACCAACACAGCAACGACACTTGGCAAATGCGGGGAGAGCCTTACGACAGTTTCGATGGGATCGATGTGGTGAACATCTCTTATGCCGACCAGGGACCGATGGTGCATCGCTTTCTCCCCGGGGGCGGACCAGGCTGCGAGAATTTCCAGCCCTCCGACGGCACCGATCTGCTCTCGCGCGCGATCAACATATTGGTGGAGTTCAGCGGCATCCCGGTGGTGGTGGCCGGGGGCAACTGCGGCGCCGATGAGGGGCTCGCCGAAGACCTCCCCGACCCCGGCCCGGGGATCGGATTCGGGGCGATGGCGGCCGCCAAGCGGGCGATCACGGTCGCGGCCTACGATGCCGGGGACGACCCCCTGGACTATGGCGACGACGCCACCCTGCCCTGGTCCAACCACGGGCGCTGGAGACGGAAGGTGGACAAGCCGGATGTGGCGGCCCCCGGGCTCGAAGTGTTTGATGTCTGCGGCACGGGCACCTCTTTCTCCGCCCCTCAGGTGGCCGGGATTGTGGCGCTGCTGCGAGAGGTGGATCCAACTTTGCGGCCGGGCGCCGTGCAGAGCCTGCTGCGCAGCACCGGTGTTCTCCTGGAGGGAGAGGGCGACGCCGATGGGTATAATGATGCGCTGGGACGCGGACGAGTGGATGCCGCGGCGGCCTACACGGCACTACAGACCGGTGGCGCTCCGACCCGCGGCGGCGCCCGGCGCGAGTGGGTTCGGCCATGACAAAACCTGTTGCGGCCGAGCTTGCGCGGGGGACCGCGGCGCCGCCGGAAGGCGGGTTCGAAGACGCGCCCGATCCTCGCGCGGCCGACCTGGAGCTGGCGCGGCGCTGCAGCGGCCCGGCGGTGGACCGAGACGCCTGGCGACAGCTTTACCGCTTCCACTATGGGGCGATCATCGCCTGGATTCGCTCGCGCACCTTCTCCCTGCCGGCGGATGATGTCGAGGATCTCGCGCAAGAGGTGTTTCTCCGCTGCGCGGAGGGAGCACTGCAGCACTACACCGGCGAAGCCTCGCTGCGTGCCTATCTGCTCGGCATCAGCGAGAACGTGCGCAAGAAGCGGCTCGAATACGCCACTCGTCAGAAGCGGGATGTGCGCAAGCGGGTCTCGCTCGATGGCGGCAGGAGCAACGGCGCCGCCGAGTCGGCGGCGGAGTCTTGGTCGGCGCAAATCTCGGCGGATCACTCCCTGCCGCATTGCCACGGGTTGTGGCGGGCAGGCCATTTGAAGACGCCGGAGCAACTCTGTGGCGAACGCCGGCGGCGGGCGATCCTGGAGGATGAGATCGCCGCCCTCGGCAATCCCCTGGATCGCGCCATCGTCGCCTCCTACTACCTGGAGGAGCATGGCGACCGGGAGATCTCGGCCCGCCTGGCGATGCCGCACGCCACGGTCACCTGGCGCCGACACCGAGCCTTGGGCGCGCTGAGCCGGCGGTTCCGCCGTCGCGGCCTGAGACTGGAGGAGTTGCTATGACCACGGATACGACCCGTTGCCCGCATGCGGAGCAACTGCTCGCCTACGCCCACGGCGACACCGACCGCGCGACCGCCATCAGCGCCCATCTCGAATCCTGCGAGCGCTGTTCGCGAATCGTCGCCAATACTTTCTCCTGGCTGGGAGATGAGCAAAGCGAACCGACCGGGCCGGCCGGTCCCCTGCCGCGAACGCTTTGGCAGAGAATCGAGGAGCGCCTGCGCTTCCGGCAGAAGGGAGGGAAGGTTCTGCATATTGGTTTCTCCCCTTTCCCGGTAGTGAGCGATGAGAGTTCACCGGCGGCGCCAGTGCGGATGGCGGCGGCCGGTGGTCATCGTGGCGCACACGCGGCGCTCGCTTCAGCGCTCACGCTCGAAGATGGCACCGAGATCGCCATCTCACTGCGCGGTGGGCTGCTGACTCTGCGCGCCAGCCGTGACTCCCACCCGCTGGCGGGCTTGCGCCTGGAATGGGCACCGGAAAAAGAGGGCGACGCGATGGAGAAACGCACGGCAGTGGTCACCGACCGCAGCGGACGGGCGCGCATCCGCTTTCCGGCCACCGATCCGGTGCGTCTGTGGATTTCCGGCGATTCCGCCGAATAATCGGCAGATTTCTCCAGGAGCGGAACGAATTCAGAATCCGCTGCAAAAAGGCGATAATTGGGTTACGCTGAATTGTCGTCTCCGTTGGAGCTTTGAATCCGGGGACGCAACAATCCTCAGATCCTCTTTTCACTGCTCAGGTTCCAGCCCCCGGGGAACGCCGTGCGCCAGGCGTCCAGTGGTGCGGGTGGGGGCCTGACCCGATTTCAGGGAAACCCCACGGTGAGACTCGCGCGAGCAATCCCCCCCCTTGCCTGCTCCTTCGCCCTACTCAACGGCATTGCGGCCGGCACCACGCTGATCGTTGACAGTGCACAACAGGATCCCTTCGACTACGCATCGGTCAATGGAGCGCTCGCGGCAGTGAATCACGGCGATACGCTCCGGATCCGTTTCGGACTCGGCTACGACGAGCACATCATCATCACCCCGCCGGTGGACACAACCGATGTCTTCTACCTCACACTCGAAGGAGTTCCGGACAGCACGAGCGGCGCCCTTCCCGAGATCAGTTGGGCGGCGAACTTGAGCAGCGAAACCGCTCCCGGGCAGGAGGTTCTCTACCAGGAGTCGGTCATCGAAATCTGGAATCAAACGCCGGCATTCTGCCGCGACATGCAGGTTTCGATCAGCGGGCTGCACCTCCACGGAGTCTTCGCCCCCGGCACCTATGAGTATGGCCCCGGCGCCATCGCGGTCCATAACTTGCTGGCCGACACCACGCAGAGTTTCGCGACCCGGGTCGACATCGCTGACAATGAACTCGAAGCCGATGCCGCCTTTGTGGCCACGGTCGCCCTCGGCGGCAAGAATCGCGATACGCTCTACCAGCAATCCGTGGTCTGGGGCGACGTGCGCTACAACCAGATCCGCAATCACAGCAACGACCGCGGCGACGGGATCAGCTCCCACCATTTCGTCGGCCACATCATCGGCAACCGAATTACCAGCCGCTCGGAAGGGATGCACGTCGGTTTCGGATTCCTTGACGCCGAACGCCATTCGGACCCGCCCACGCCCCCGTGGCTGGCGGGCTATCACACCACATTGATTGAACACAATCTGATCTACAACTGCCTGGATGAGGGAATTCATTTCACCCAGGGCTCCCAGGGATTGGTGCGCAACAACATTGTGGTGGCCGCGCCGGTCCACGATCTCACTCCCGGTCACCGTCACGTCTGGGCCTGGCCGCTGGGCAACCACCTCCTCACCGGGATCTTCGTCGGCAGCGGCCACGGCGAGCCCGATCAATTGAGCAAGCGGGGGTGCCAGGTCGACACAGTATCGGTGCAGGTGGGTGATGTTGTCGCCGAGGTCTACAACAACATCTTCGATCGCTGCCGCTATGGGGTCAAACTGGGCACACTGGCGCAACTCACCCTGCAGAACAACATCATCTCCCGAACCGTCGGCCCCAAGTCGGCGGGAATCCTCTTTATTCCCAACGCAAACTTGGATCCGCCTGTCTTTTATCAAGGCGGATACAATCTCTACTATCCTGGAACCGGCCGCAATTTCGCCCCCCCGGGTTTTGAGTCGATCCTGCACGATCCCGATGATCTGATCGGCGACGACCCCTATTTCCATGGCTGGATTGGTGAATCGGCTTTTAGCTACATGCTGGAAGACACGGTGGAGGTTTGCTACCCGGCGGGGATCGACTACTCCCTGGCCATCGATCGCGGCAATCCCGATCCCGCCTTCAATGACAACGGCGCACTCAACGGCAATGCCAGTGCGCCGGCCCACGGTTCGGTGCGCAACGACATTGGTGCCTACGGCGGGCCGGCGGCGATCTGGGTGGAGAGTGTGCCCTGTACCGACTACAGCGCACCGGATTGAGGTCCGGCGTACACCTCCACGGAGTCCATCACATGCAGTTTTGCGCTCTCGCTCTCGGCGCCTGGTCAGCGGCACTCGCCTCCGGCACGCTCTTGAACGTGCCCGGAGAGTATCCGTCGATCCAAGCGGCAATCGATGCCGCCGCCGATGGTGACACAGTGCAGGTCGCCCCAGGAACTCTGACCGAGGCCCTGATCGACCCGGGCGGCAAGGCGCTCCGGATCGAGGGGAGCGATCCGGCGGATCCACAAGTGGTCCGGCAGACCGTGGTCACGGCCGGCAGCGGCGCCCACATTTTTCAGATGACCAGCGCGACGGATGAGATTCAGATTGCCGGTCTCACCCTGACCGGTGCCGAGGAGAGCGCTTTGCTCTGCAGTGATGGCGCCGGCGTGGTGATCGAGCATTGCTGGATTCGCGGCAACCGGGCGACTCTGGGCGCGGGCCTGCGCGGCGAGCGAGGGGCGCGAATTCGGGTGGAGCAGTCTTGGCTTAGCAGCAACAGCGCCGGCTTCCAGGGAGGCGGTTTCTACTTGGACCACTCCAGCCTGCAGTTGTTGGACTCGACACTGCGCGCGAATTGTGCGGAGCGTGGAGCGGCTCTCTGGTGCCTGGCGTCGGAGATCACGGTTTCGGGTGCAACGATCGAAGCCAATGTGGCGGACCAGCGCGGCGGGGGTTTCCGCTGTGTGGAGTCGGACCTGACCATCACCCGCTCCCTGTTCCGGGACAATCGCGCCGGCCGCAACGGTGGTGGACTGCGTCTCTCCAATACCGACGCCCAGGTTCTTGCCTGTAGCTTCGAGAACAACTGGGTGGGCGAAGAGGGGGGAGCGGTCTTTGCCTATCACTCACCGCTTTTCCGCAACTGCATCTTCATCGGCAACCGGGCCGACCTGCGCGGCGGGGCGATCTGCGCCAGCTAC
>JALXCG010000486.1 GCA_026991065.1 Gemmatimonadota bacterium
GGCTTGTATGTGCTGCGAAACCGCCTGTGGATTCCAGGCGATCGACATCGTGGCCATGGCTGTCGATGACCGCGCCGTCGAAAAGCGCCCGGCGTCATTCGAAATCAACTACGGGCGCTGTACGTTCTGTGGCCTTTGCGTGGACGCCTGCCCCTGCGACGCAATTCGCATGGATACCGCGCAGTTCGATCTATCTTGCACCAGCAGAGACGACTTGATCTGGGGGCTCGACAAGCTGATGGCCAACCGGAAGGGCGAGGGAACCGAGGTATTCCCCCCAATCGACGATGAGACGCTGGCGCCTCGCTGGGTCAAGAAGCGGTCATAAGCAGCGGATCAGTTCGGCTCATCCGCCAGGAAACCGCTGTTCCGTTCACTGGTCACACCCGCCTTTATGTCCGTATAGTAGCGATCATAGAGCGCCTTGAGCCGCGGGGTCATTAGATGGCACGCGCCATAGCGTCCCGCCGCCAGTCCCGAGTCGTCATCTTTGGCGATAAAGACCGGCTGCCCCGCTTCTCCGCCGTAATGTGGGCAACGGGTGTTGCGCGTCGCACAAAGCACCAACGTGGCGGATTGCAGCGAGCGCATGGGGTGAGGGTGCCCCGAGCGCGATGCACACTCATCCAGAATCGTGTCCAGTTCTGAGTAGAAATCAAACGATGCCAGATTCGGGAAGCCCTTGGCCAGCGCTTCAATCACCATTCGATTCAGCTTCCCCTGGATCCCCATCTTCAGAATTCGATCAAACACCTCTTTGAGCGGCATGTGGCCGCCAAAGTACCCACCGACCAGTTGCACAAACTGATCGATCCCGATGACGGTATTCGCCTGCAGCGCCGTACTGGAGGTAAGCGAAGCAACCGTTACGTCGCCCCCGTAGTACGCGATCACATAATCCAACACCGCGTTCCAGGCGGGGTCGGGATCGAGGCGTCGAAGCGACTGCCCCATCCCAACGATGGCGGCCCGATACATGACTCGGCGGCGACGGTGTTCCGCCTGGAGAATCGAAGAAAACTCCTCCATGATTGCGCAGTGCCACGCCAGCGAAGCGCCAACCGCGGCTGTATAGTCGACCTGCGGATCAAGTTCAACCTCGCAGAACTCTTGCATGAACTCAAACAGAGCAACACACATGATGGTGCGGAGGAGCGCATGATAGTAAAGCGGTGGCAGGATCTCACTGCCCAGTTCCCGCTCTCGCTCCCGCGCAACAAAGACCGCCAACGACAGGGCGGCATTTTGCCGCAGGAACTCTCCAAAAAAATCGCGCAGCCGCCCAATCCCAGCGAGCGAGTCTTCAAAACTCTTCCGTGCACGCAGCATGTCTTCGACTCGATCAAGATCGGCCTCTACCAAACCCGCGATGTAGTCGCTCAGGGCTTGGTTGCGCGCCAAACGAATGGCGTAGCACTGATCAAAATCATCCTGCAAGCGCCGGAGCTTCCGTTCCTGCCGCTCTCCGAATCCGCTCCCTGCCTTGTAAAGAACACCACCGCTGGTGTTCACGATATCCGCCGCCAGGGCGAGCCCGTCGATCAGGCCAACACTGGACAGGCCGAGGACGCTGTTCAGTTCTCGAACATCGGTGAACTCAAGGTATTCCGCATCAATGATCATGCGTGGTTCCGAGGCAAAGGATGATCCGACTGCGACAGTGCCGGGGCAGGCACATTCTGTTTATCGGCATCAGCGCAGGAACGCTTCGCTCCCATTCGCAACTTCTGCTGCCGCCTTATCTGGATCATTCACCTTGCACCCAAAGAAAGCGCAACAGTCACGGCGCGAAAATCGTCCGCAACGCCCACACAAGATCGTCCATCATTTCGCAATCCACACGATCGTCGCAGATTTCTACCTCTACATAGGGAATAGACCAGTTCTTCCCGTGGCGCGCAATCGAGTAGATCTTGCCGTCAAAGCCAGAGTAGGGCTGATTGTCACGCGGCGCGCGCCCCCTGGCGCACAGGACCTGCCTTAGCTGCACGGAGAGAGGCGAACTGCCATCGTGCAGAATCCCCACATCGAAATCACGCACTCCGCTTCCCGGTCCCAGACTACGCGTGAATGTATGGATACTGACCATCGCGCGGAGTGAATCCCGGTAGCTCCGCACCACTTGATCCACAGCCTCATGGTATGGCGCATGGACCCTGGCGATCCGCTCGGCCCGTTCCGCCGGTCCCATCTCCTGATTGAAGGGTATCCGGACTCCATCAACGTCCAGAGGAATCAGTTCCGGGTCATCCGGCGCACGGTTGAGATCGATCCAAAGCCGGGAAACTCCTCCCAATACTGCGGGACAGGCGAGAACCTCGGCCACGCGGGCGGTGAGGTGCGCAGCGTGCAGATCATGAAAACGATGCGCAGCCAGCCCCAAGTCCGCGCCGGGGCTCGGCGCAGCGGAAGCGTGCCGCAAACTCTGGGCTGGGGCGCGCCCCATCTTCTTAGTCAAAGCCCGAGTCGCGGCGGGCGGAAGTTCAGCACTCGCATGCTCACAAGTGAGCAGAGCCCAAGGCCTGCGGTTGACCGATTCCAAGATGTGAAAAGGTGCGGCCACGCGCATCAGTCCCCGCGAATCAGCCGCAAGAACTCCTCCCGGGTGGCGCCTTTGCGAAACGCTCCGAGCATGGCACTGGTCGTCACGCTTGAGTGCTGCTTGGAGACACCGCGCATCCGCATGCAGAGGTGCTGCGCCTCAATCACCACACCTACCCCTTGCGGATCAAGCAGATCATTCAGAGTCGACGCGATCTCCGAGGTCATGCGCTCCTGGACCTGAAGCCGCCGTGCGAACATGTCCACCAAGCGGGCGACCTTGGACAACCCCACGATCTTCCGGTTGGGAATATAAGCCACATGAGCTTTGCCGATAAACGGCAGCATGTGGTGTTCGCAAAGACTGAACAGTTCTATGTCCCGCACCAGGACCATTTCGTCGTAGTCTTCCGTAAACAGAGCCTCGTTCAGTATCTCCTTCGCATTCAGCGCATAGCCGTGGGTGAGGAACTTCAACGCCGCGGACACCCTCTCCGGGGTTCGCACAAGCCCCTCACGATCGGGGTCTTCCCCGAGTTGGGTGAGCAGTTTTCGGACAGTTTCTTCCATCAATGGATTCCTCTTTCACATTCTCACGTATCTACTTCGCTCGATCTGAGCGATGACCTCCTGTTCAAACATCCGCCGCCGGGGCCGCAACACCATCGAGGAGGAGCCCGAAGAGTAGCGCACTCGCTAGCCTCCCACCAATTTCCCTCTCATCTCGCTTCTATGTCATCTCCCCGCAAGCACCAACTGATACTTCAAGATGCGAAGTCGGCTCTGAGCATCCGTCAGTTCCTTGACCATCTGCCTCAGCAGAGCGGTGTCTACCTGATGTTCAGCGCCAGGGGACAGGTCTGCTACGTGGGCAAGGCTCGCGATCTGAGCAAGCGAATACGCTCCTATTTCCGCGCTCCTGCAGCGCTGTCGGCCAAAGAGCGGGCGCTTGTGCATGCCGTCAGCAGAATCGAGTGTCTGGTCACGGCGACAGAGGTTGAGGCACTGATCTTGGAGGCCGGCCTCATCAAGCACCACCGGCCGCGCTACAACATCTGCCTGAAAGACGACAAATCCTACCCCTACATCCGCGTCACCAACGAACGATTCCCGCGAATTCGCAAGACCCGCACGCTGCTTCGAGACGGTTCGCGTTACTACGGTCCCTTCCCATCCGTACGCGACATGCGCGCTCTGCTCCAAGCAGCCAGCCGCATCTTCTATGCACGCTCCTGCAATGAAACACTCCCCTTCCCGGCCCATCGCCGGGAATGCCTCGACTACCACATCGGTCGTTGTTTGGCCCCCTGTACCCGGCGGATCACCGCACGCGACTACGCCGCCATGATCGAGCAGGCCGAGGAGTTGTTGGCCGGCAATGCGGAGCCTCTGGCCGCCCGCCTGGAAGAGGAGATGCGGGCGTGTTCGACCGCTCTCGATTTTGAACGCGCCGCCTTGCTTCGGGATCAGATACGCAGTATCAAGCGGGTGGCAGCCGCGCAGCACGTTGTCGCCGACAAGGAGCAGGATCTGGACGCGGTCGCTCTGGCAATTCAACCGCCCCTTTCGTTGGCCGTTGTCCTGGAGATCCGCGGCGGACGCCTCATCGGCCGCAAAGCTCATCGCCTGACTTTCGTCGCGGACACGCCCCCCCCAACGGTCATGGCGGCATTCCTGCAGCAGTACTACCTGAACTCCGGACATGACCTTGCTCCGACCCTCCTGCTGAACACTCCGCTTCCCAAGGACACACCGTTGCTCCAGGCGATTGCCACGGCGAGCGGCCGCAAGGTGAAAATCCTCCATCCACGCCGTGGCGAAAAAAAGCGCCTGATCGAAATGGCGGAAGCACAGGGACGCCGCCTGCTCCATGAGCACAGCATTATCCAGCCGGCTGATTCAGTAACAAGAGCGCTACGCGACCTGGCAGCAATCCTTGCACTGGATGCACCACCCAGCCGCATTGAAGCCTTCGACATCTCGCATGTCCAGGGAACGCATGTGGTGGCCGGCATGGTTGTGTTCTGCGACGGCACGCCGGAGCGGTCCGAATACCGTCGTTTCAAGATCCGTGGAAACTACGGCAACAACGACTTCGCCAGCATGCGAGAAGCCGTATTCAGGCGCTATTCGCGAGTGGTGCGCGACCACCTGGAAGCCCCCTCCCTGATCCTCATCGACGGTGGCAAAGGCCAGCTTTCCGCGGCTGTCGACGCGCTGCGCAGCGCCTCGGCGAATGAACTCCCGGTCTTCGCCATCGCCAAGGAGTTGGAACAGATCTTCCGGCCGGGGGATCCGAAACCGATTCCAATCTCGCCGGCCTCTCCGGGCCATCTCCTGCTGCGCCGCATCCGCGACGAAGTACACCGCTACTCCGTCACCTATCACCGCTCCCTGCGGGGCCGCTCCAGCCTTGAATCACAGTTGGACCAGATTCCGGGTGTGGGCATCAAGCGCCGCCAAAAACTGCTGGTTCGCTTTGGCTCAGCAGCCGCGATCGAGGCGGCTGGTTTCGCTGCTGTAGCAGAAGTACCCGGCATTGGCGCGGCGCTCGCCCGGCGGATTCTTCTACACCTGTCGGGCAATGAGCACGAGGTGTGAAAGCTTGCTCTCAGCAACCGGGGGACTGGAGCACCCAGGCCGTGGTCGTTGCAGACTCGGTAGCCGCAGGAGCCATCAGCAATCCGGGAGCCACCCCCAGGATGATGATCGCCGCCACCGCCAGAAGTACCGCCAAGCGCCCACCGACATGCAGCGCCACGTCATCGGCCTCAACACTCTCGGCCATATACATCTCGACGATTACTTGCAAATAGTAGTAGGCCGCCATGGCGCTGGTCGCCACAACCAGGATCGCCAAGCCAACGGCATCCGACGACACCAGCACCCGAAAGATCCCAAACTTGGCAGCAAACCCCGCGGTTGGCGGAACACCGGCCAGAGAGAGCATCACCACCAAGAGCGCAAACGCGAGCAGCGGATGCCGCCGCGCCAGGCCACGCAACTCGCGACGATCCAGGTCCACAGCCCCTTCGCGCTGCAGGACGCCCACCAAGAGGAACCCGGCGATTCCGGTAAGCGCATAGGCGACCAGGTAGAAAAGCACCGGCCCAACCGCAGCACTGCCGCCAACAAATGCAACCGCTATGTAAC
>JALXCG010000487.1 GCA_026991065.1 Gemmatimonadota bacterium
CCAGGTGCCCGCAGCAAACGGTTCAACAACTCCAGGGCCGACGGCACGCGCCCCCGGGCCTCTTCAAGCCAGGCGGCCACCCACAAGGCGCGCGGCTGCCACTGCGGAAAGCGCTTGCCCAACTCCAGATAAGCATTGATCGCGGCGCTGGTATCCCCCGCGGCCTTGTGGGAACGCGCCACCGCCAGCAGCGCCCGGTCACCAACCCCAGGCTGTCCGTCGAGCTGCAACCACGCGCTGCGGCCTGCGGGCCAGCGCCCGGCGCGCAGCAAAAGCCCCGCTCGCAACTCCCTGAGAGACTGACTCGCTTCATTCTCGCAAAGGGCAAGCGCCTCTTCCACGCGCCCCAGTGCCGCCAACGAAGCGACCTCCAGCACCCGCCCCTGTTCGGCAGTCAGCGCGGCTTCGAGCCGCCCGCTGCGAACCCACTTCAAGGCCACCTGCCCGGGGCGCTGCCTCAGCCGCGCTACAGCCTGCGAGGAAACCCCGGCGGGATTCCGCAGAGACGCTTCAATCCATTGATCCAACCAACAATCGGCGTCATCTCGTTCTTCGCGCGCCAGTACCGCGAGCAGCGGCAAAGCAGCAAGCGTGTCGCCCCGCGCCAACCGCCCCCGTGCGATCTCCGGACGCAGCAGATCCCGAACGACTTGCGAACGCGCCGACTTCCATAGGGACTCGAGCGCAGAACGATCCACGGGGTCCCGTGTCGCGGCAAGCAAACGTTCATACTCGAAGAAGAAACCTCTGCCTGTGCGATCAGCGGCGAGCCTCTCTTGAATACTCTCCACCTGCCGCGAGCGCTCCGCCCAACTCTGCCGCTGTCCAGTGACCGCTTCGCAGGGTTCCCCAGGAGCCGTGCAGGAGATCGCAAGAGCCAGCAGCAAAGCCCTGCCGAATCCGATCCGCCTCGCCACGAATTCACCCGGATCGTTCAAAAGCGCGTGGTGCTGGTGCCGTCGTCGAAAATCGGCCGAGTCGTATGCGCAGCAGCCTCGCCCTGAATGTCGGTGGCGTCCAGCGTGTACTCTCCCGTGCCTTGTCGATCGAGGAAATAGCAGAAACGACGGCGCCCCCTCACCATCATCGTCCACTCCTCACTCGCGCGTGCTTCAGTCTCGACCTGATACTTCTGAACCTCAATCGGTTCTCCATAGATGATGAAAATGCGACCGCGATCCGTTCGCCACCCGGGTCGACCGCCCTCTGCGTAACGCATGTCCGCGATCTCGTAGCGATTGAGAACGCTCGCCCGGTAATTGGCTACCGAAAGCCCCTTCTCCTCCGCCACTCTTTTCCACCAATCCACAATGAACCGCCGGCGAGCCGGCCTGGTCGCCAACGCCTCGTAGCGCGAAATATCTTCAGGCGTGCCCAGGTAGCGAAAAAAGCGGTCGGCGTACTGATCCACGATGGTGTCGTCCAAAGTAGACAGATAGGGATCGGGTGGCTCCAACGTCTCGCCCGCCACCTGATAACTGAACACCCGGCTGCGGCGGGCGACGAGTTCCCCTGCCGGATCCATGTATTCGAGAAGTAGCCGATAAAAGCCAGTCCCCAGCGAAGTAAGTTTGAAGCCCGACAGAAGCACATTCGACCCAGGCTTCAGATCCAAGACGCCGCCATCCACGCGCCCGGCTTCGCCCCCCCAATGGTCGTCTCCGTAGAGATCCTGAATTCCGTAGCGCAGATGCAGCGAGACCTGCGCATCGCCGCCATTGAAATTCTCTGTGTAAAACACCAGTGTGTTCGCCGCATCCGAAAAACGTCGGGTCGGGTTCGGGTGAAACTCGACCCCCCCTTTCTGAAACAGGCTGGTGTTCCTGGCCGGAGCGATATGGTCGGTCAACTGTACCTCGCCGAATGCCAAGCCATCAGCAGTCGTTTCCGGCTCATTTGCCCACCAGTGCGCCCGGGCTGGCTCGCCAGTTGCGGCGCCATCCTGCGTGACGACGGTCTCCACATAGTAGTCGTCGCGCGGAACAACCAGATCGACCTGGTAGAGCAACGAATAGGCCGCTGCCTCCTGATACACCTCGTTCGGTATATCCAGCACGCGCTCCTTGTGAACCCGGGCAACGGGCTGTCGCCCCCCATCCGCGGTAGCAAACAGTTCGAAGGCCAGCCCTGCCGAATACCCCTGGGCCGCGCGGCTGAACTGAATTCCGCCGTAGCTGATTCTGTAGTAGGCCTCGATCCGCATCGAGTCGCCGGCAGCGGGAAAAACTGCTGAGTCGACAAAGAAACGCGGGGCACCACCGGCTCCGGACTCAATCCAAAAATCCGGCTGCGGGATGTGTACAGGATGGCGCTTCTGTGCGGCATTCGCCACCAGGGGGACCGAAAGCACTAGGGCGAAAAGCAGTCCAGGACGTCGAGCCATCGACCAGTCTCCCATGGGCACACCGCTGCGATGTCCCATAAGCAAAGAGTCTCTGAAGAGGAGAGTGCCACGGCCTGCAGTTTCGTCAGAGGTCAACGACCCCGGATCATCGTTCAATGGCCAAGCGATCTTGATCGTGTCTCCGCCACCGGACGGTTCACGTCACGGCGTGGTGACCCGGCAAACTGGCTGCAGATCTGCCTTCCATTTGCAATCCCGAGCCAAACCGCCCCTCCGCGCAACTCCTCTAACGAAGCCTGAACGTAACCGGAACCGCTATCTGTACGCGCACTGGTCGGTCGCGCTGCATCGCGGGCTTGAACACCCATTGCTTGACGCAATCGACAGCCGCTTCGTCAAGACCCGGAACCGACCCGATCACCTTTGCCTCGATCACCTTGCCCTCCTCATCAATGCCGACCAGAACTCTCACAGTACCCTCGATGCCAGCCTTGCGAGCCAAAGATGGATACTTGGGATTGGTCTTTTTCTTGATCTGAGGACTTTCATCATAGGAGACGAAGTAAACCGGTTCTTCCGGCTCCGGCGGTGGCGTCCAGACCGTGTCGATCACAGTATCGGCTATCGTGACATCTTCCGGAACCTCGTCGCTTTCAGTTTCGATCGGAATCGAGGGGCGCGGCGGTGCCTTGATCTGCTGCTGCTGCTGGATCTCCGGAGGGATATCAAAAGTGACAATTTTCTCCTGCTCGGTGGTTTCGACCTCCACCTCGGAGGTTCCCTTCACCACCAAGAAGAGAAGTGTGCTGAGCAGCAGCGCGAGAATCACCGCCTTTTCATAGGTGACTTCGCTGTAGTGCTTCAGATCGGCTTCGGGGTACTTGCGGATCATCGTTCCGTCACCGTTGCGAGGTTGACCTGGAGCACATTGCCCCGTTTAAACTCTTCGAATACGTTCTCGACAAAGCCATAACGGGCATCTTTGTCGACTTTGATATTGGTGATGAGTTCGGGATTGGTCGCCAGTTTGCTCCCCATCACTCTGGAAACCTGGGGCAGATCCACAATCAGATCGTCGATGCAGACACGTCCCTGCCGGTCCACCCAAACAGAGCAGATATTCCTGCGCTTGTCCGGGATCTTGCGGGTCGATTCCGCCTTGGGCAGGACCACATCGATCCCCTGGAACTTGACAAAGACGGTGGACACCATGAAGAAGATCAATAGCAGAAATGCGATATCGGACATCGACGCAGTTGGAAGTTCCGCAACCGGTTGAGCCGACTTCTTGAACTTGGCCACGCGCTATGCCTCCGGAGCAGTCAACGAAACTCGGGTCGCTTTGGACTTCTTGATCTCATCCATCACATCCACCATGATCTTGTACGGAGCCAGAGGATCTGTCTTTAAGGATATGATCAGACGATCATTCTCGGCCAGTCGACGCTTGATCTCATTTTCTATGTTGCCCACGGGCATCGGCTTGCCTTCGATCGCGACGCCACCGGATGAGTTGATCCATATGTGGCAGATATTCTTCTTCTGCACTTGTGTTTCCTGCGACTCCGCCGGCAACACAATCTTCATCCCCTTGTCTTTGCTGAAAGTCGTGGTGACAAGGAAGAAAAAGAGCAGAAGAAAAGCGATATCCGCCATCGACCCGGTTGGGATCGTGGCTTCGCCGGCCCCGCTTCGGTTGCGTTTGATGGCCACGCTTTACCCCGCGATGCCTTCATCGAGAACACTCACCAACGCCGCGGCCGATTCCTGCATGTCGATGACCAGGCTGTTGACCTTGTTCAGGAAGAAGTTGTAGGTGAGTTGGAAAGGAATCGCCACGACCAGCCCCCCGAGGGTGGTCAAAAGGGCAACCGAGATACCCGAGGCAACGATCGTCGGCTCCACCTCGCCAGCGGCGGCAATGGCGTCGAACGCCTGAATCATGCCCCAGACCGTTCCGCAGAAGCCCAGCATGGGTGCGACATTGATCACCGTGGCGAGCCAGATGAGGCGTTTTTCCAGAAGCGACATCTCGATCGTGCCAGCCTCTTCGATGGCGTGTTGCGCTTGCTCCACACTGTCTTTGTAGCGCTCCAGGCCCGCCTGGAAGATCGATGCGACCGGGCCGCGTGTCTTGCGGCACAACTCCTTGGCGGCGTCCACGCCATTGTTCTGGAGTTCGCCGATCACCTTTTCCAGGAACTTCTTGGTGTTAACCGTGGCGAAGCTCAAGGAGAAGAAACGCTCTAGACTAACGCCAAGCCCAATGACGAAGAGGAGGAGGATGGGCCACATAAAGCCCCCACCCTGATGAAACTTTTCGACGAGATCAAAACCGAGGTTGGGCATTGGGTTCTCCCGCGCCGTGCGGCCGAAGTTATTTGGTGCTAAAGGCTTATAAGACCGCAATACCCTATCCTCTTTGCCTGCAAGGTGTCAACCCAGAATCGTCCTCCTTGATCCACCATCAAGGCCCCTTCCGCGTCATTGGTCGCGGGCCTCACTCCCTGCCGCGCAATGAAGATGCACCCCGGTCGTCACTCCCGTGCTGCCCGGCGCCGGGTCCCTTTCCAGCCGCCGGAGAGAGCCGGAACCAATGTCTTGAGACAGGGTTACAAAGTCCGGCCGCGGCTACAAAGTCGGGATTCGATGGTCCCGGAAGAGCTTCCGGAGAGGCCGCTGCGTCCTCCAAGGTCCTGTCGCCGCGAGTCAATCAGGATCCGGCATCGGGTTGGCCCCAAGCGCAACAGCCGCGACCGACCGGCGGCATATGCGCAGCAGTGGAGGCAGCGAGAGCAGATCAGTGCAGAGAATCCGCCGGGATCTCCCCCGTCGCGACCCGCGCTTCAGCCACCCGCAATACCCGCTGCTGCTCCGGCGGCAGCGCTCCCGCCCGCGTGGCCCGCCGCAGCCACGCCAGCGCATCATCCCAATCCCCTGCTGCCGCCAGGGAAACTCCCAGCAGCGCCTGCGCACGGGGATCATCGGGTGCCAGTTGAAGGGCCTTGCGAGCACTCCGCACCGCCTCTTCATGACGCGACAGCAGGCCGAAGATGCGGGCCTGAAGCAGCCACCCTTCCAGCTCCCGTGGTTCTTCGGCAAGCGCTCGCGCGGCCGCCGCGCGAGCTTCCAGCAATCGTCCCAACTGCAGCAAGGAGCGAGCCTTTTCCCGCTCCAGCGCCGCCCTGCCCGGGGCCGCACCGAGCGCCGCCAGTGCACGGTTGGCCGCCGCCAGCGCTTCGCCACTGCGATCGGCGGCCCGCAACGCCTGGCACAGCCCGATGGCGATGCGCCAGTCGGCGGGTGCCCAAGCGGCGGCTTCCCGCCACGCGACCAGCGCTGCCGCTCC
>JALXCG010000488.1 GCA_026991065.1 Gemmatimonadota bacterium
ACCAGAGGAAGAGGATGCCGGCGACACAACCGATCACGGTCCAGATCTCGCCCAGGCCGGTGGTCAGGGCGGCGCCGGTAAGCCCCAGCAGCAGCCAGGCGCTCTCGCCGCTGGCGCGTTCGCTGATTGCGAGCACCCAGCCCGGCAGTTTGCGGCCGCCGAGCAGAAACTCCGACTGCGAATCGAGATGGCGGCTGCTGATCACGCTGATCACCAGGACCAGCAGAAGATAGGTGAGAAAAGCCAGGATGAGAGGACTCATCGGGTGCTCCTCTGGCAACTCCCGACCGCCTCCGGCCGGGGAATCCGGATCCGCAAACAGATGAAAAAGCCGGCCACGGCGACACTGCCGGCAAGCAAGAATACCCAGCGGAACCCCCAGGTGGTCCAGATATAGCCGGAGGCAATCGGCAGGGTCATCGCCACCAGGTGATCGATGGTGATCCCCATGGCGATGGTCGGCGTGATGTCGGTCGGGGTGTCGGCGATCTTCTGCAGATAGGTGGTGCGGGCGATGCGCAGGGCAAAAAGGACCGAGTCGAAGATGTAGGCGCCGTAGAGCAGGTGAAGTGCGTGTGGAGCTGGCAGCAGATCGGTGGCGAAGGCGTAGGTGAGGCAGATCAGAAGCAAAAGAAGCTCGTCCGCCGCGAGCACTGTGCGTTCACCGAGATGGTCGATGATCTCACCAAGCAGGGGGCGCAGCACCACCCCCAGGGCGGAAGCCACGAAATAGAGCATCGCCATGGTGCTCACGGGAACTCCGTGCAGTTCCACCAGCACCCAACCGCCAAACACCAGGAAGATCTGTTTGCGAATGCCGAAGAGCGCGCTGATGGCGTAAAAGAGGGTGTATTTGCGCTTGAAAACCAGCCGCTTGGAGGGCTGTTGGCCGCGCCCCACCCGCAATTGGGAGTAGCAGATGCCGGCGCCGAGCGCACTCGCCGCGGCGATGGCGTAGAAGAGGTCGAAGCGGGAACCGAGCCGATGCGCCAGGATGAAGACGATCCCGACGCCGACAATGGTACCCAGATTGCGCGCCCCGCCGAACTGGCCAAGCCGTTTGCCCTCGGCTCCATCGCGCGCCAACTGGAGCCCGATCGGCCCCTCCATGGCGAAGATCAGGTGGTCTCCCAGCGACCAGATGATGATGAAGAAGACCACCGCGGCCTGGCCCGGCGCCAGGAAGCCGAAGCCGATGGCGCCAAACGCGGTAAAGAGCATGGCGATGGCCGCGATCTGGGTCTCCCGCCAGAAGGCCAGCAGGCCGGCGGCGATGGCGATGATCAGGAAACCGGGCAGCTCGCGCGGAAACTCCAGCCAGCCGCGCGCGGCCGCATCGAGGCCGTGCACTTCGGCCAGGTAATTGTTCAGCGTGGACTGAAAGATGCCGCCGGCGGCCCCGAAGAAGAGGGTGGCGAGAAGCGCCAGGCGCAGCTCGCGCTTGTGGTCGGGCATGGCAGAGGACTCCGAAAGCGAGTGCGCGCGGCGCTGCCGTTACGCCATGAAGACGTGGCGGATGTCCCAGATCAGCTTGGGGTGGCGGCGGAAGATCCGGGCGAAGATCTTGAAGAG
>JALXCG010000489.1 GCA_026991065.1 Gemmatimonadota bacterium
GACCGGTGCCCGTGGCGCCGGCGCCCGCTCCGCCCGCGCCACCGGCACCGGTCCCGGCGCTCTCCGCCCGCCCCGCCAGGCCGATCGCCCCGGCAATCGCCGCAAAGAGCAGGAAGGGAATTGTCGGCAGCCCCGGAATCAGCGCGAAAAGCGCCAGCACCCCGGAAGCCAGCAGCAGCGCCCGATGCTGCACCAGAATCTGACTCGCCAGATCCCGCCCCAGATTCTCCTGCGTCCCGGCGCGCGTCACAATGATCCCCGCCGCGGTCGAGATCAAAAGGGCGGGAATCTGCGACACCAGCCCATCACCCACGGTCAGCAGCGTATAGGTGGTGAGCGACTCATTCATCGTCATGCCGAGCTGCGCCACCCCGATCACGAACCCGCCCAGAATGTTGATGACGGTGATGATGATCCCGGCCACCGCATCGCCGCGCACGAACTTGCTCGCACCATCCATCGCCCCGTAAAAATCCGCCTCCGAGGCGATCTCCTCCCGCCGCCGCCGCGCCGTCGTCTCATCGATCAGCCCGGCATTGAGATCGGCATCGATCGCCATCTGCTTCCCGGGCATCGCATCCAGCGTAAACCGCGCCGCCACCTCCGCGATCCGCCCCGACCCCTTGGTGATCACCACGAACTGAATGATCACCAGGATCAGAAAGATCACCAATCCCACCACGTAATTGCCCTGCACCACAAAACTGCCGAACGCGCGAATCACACTCCCGGCATTGCCGGTGCCCAGGATCAGCCGGGTCGACGCCACATTGAGCGACAGCCGAAAGAGCGTCAGCACCAGCAGCAGCCCCGGAAACACGCTGAACTGCATCGGCTCGGCGGTGTAGAGCGCCACCATCAGCACCACCAGACTGCAGGTGATGCTGAGCGAGAGCATCAGATCCAGCACCGGCGGCGGGATCGGCACAATCATCACCGCGAGAATGGCCAGCATGCCCGCTGCCATGAGCATGTCGCTGCGGTGAATCAGCGCTTTGATAAAATCCTGTCCCAGAACGCGGCTCCGGCGGGAAGATGCAACCGATCGACGACCCTCCCCGCGACCCGGGCAACCACCCGCGGCCGCCGGAGGAGTGCCGCCACTTCCTTATGGGGATCGACCATGAGCCCCGGCACGTGAATGGTTTCCCGGCTTCCCCCCGCGCCCCTTTTCCCTTTTCAGTGCACCGCCGCCGCGCTCCAACCGCCCGCGCCTCTCGCCCCGGAGCAAACTGCTCCATCGCCCCCAGCCTCCTCGCCGAACCCGCCCATCTCCAGTTGCCCCTGCTCTCGGCTCAAACCTGGGAGCCTGGCGACGCGTTGCGCAAGCGCCTGCGCCGGGTGCGTCGCGCAGCCGCCGGGGGTTCCTGCGGCCCCCCTCACGCCTTGGGCCGACCGGCACCGGTCCGTGTCATCCAGTGCCGCGGTGGCGTCCCACCGCCGCTTGCCCAATCGGCCGGCCGGCCGGCCGCGCGAGCCGCGGGGGCGATTCAGCGGGGCGCTTTCGGCATTCCCCAGGCCCATAGCTGCGGGCGGTGACGCCCTGGGCGATGGCCGCCACCGTC
>JALXCG010000490.1 GCA_026991065.1 Gemmatimonadota bacterium
GGGCCGCGGAGGGAGTTTCCGCAGCAGGTCTCCCACCGACCCCAACCCCAGGTTCGGCGCGGAGAAACGGTGGGCCAGCATCCATTCATCATCGGCAAAACCGCTCAAATAGTTGCGCACGCCGTCAACCAGCACCATCAGGACTCGCGCGCCGGAAGGCGTGGAGCGCGCGACTTCGCGAGCGGCCCAGGCTACCGCGCCACTCGAACCGCCGCAGAGTAGTCCCTCTTCGCGCAGCAGGCGGCGTGCGGTCTGAAATGCGTGGCGATCGTCGACTTTGATCCAGCGATCCACCACAGAACGGTCCAGGACCTCGGGCACAGTGTCGTTGCCCAACCCCTCCAGCAGATAGGGTCGCGTCTCTGCCCCACCGGCCAGGATCGACCCAACCGGATCTACTCCCACCACCTGCAGGTTCGGGATCTGCCGCTTCAAGCCCTGGGCAATGCCGGTCAGCGTCGCACCGGTACCGGCACCAACCACCACCACATCGAGCATCCCTCCGGTCTGCTTCAGTATCTCCACCGCGGTTCCCTCGCGATGCGCATGGACCGCAGCCGGATTGCTCTGCTGATTCAGAAAGCAGGAACGCGAGATGACCCCCTCCAGGCGCGCGGCGACGCTCATGTGGCTCTTGGGGTGGGTCGAAGGCAGTCCGGCCGGTGTTCGGATCAGCTCGGCACCGAGAGCTTGAATCAGAGTCTGCTTCTCGCGACTGGCATCCTCCGGAACCGCCACAATCACGCGGTATCCCTTGGCGGCGCCGCAGGCCGCAAGCGCAACACCGGTGCTGCCTGAACTCGCGTCGATCAACGTGTCGCCAGGCTGAATTCGACCGTCCGCCTCGGCCGCCTCGACCATCGCGATTACCGAGCGATCCTGGGCGGAACCCGACGGATTCAAGAACTCGCATTTCGCCAGAAGATCGCAGGGCAAATCCCCCCCAAAGCGCCGCAACTGAACAATCGGGGTCGCGCCAACCGCGGCCAGGATCGAGTCGAAAACCTCTTGCACGCTAGTCTCCTCGTCCTTCATGTTCAATGCGCATCCGCGGATGGATTCCGCGTGCCGGCAAGCGCTCATAAACGTAAGTGGACTCCAACGCTCTTTCCAAGGGCACCGCACCGGCGGCCACTCTCCCCTCCGCCATGGCAATGCAGGCGATCGATGCGGGATAGGCGGTCATCCGTTCCATCGCGGTGAAGCCGCTCTCCTGATCTTCGTAGTCGATAATGTCGATCGTTGCGGTGCATTCCCGGCCGTTGTCAGTGCCCGAGCAGCAAACACGCAGCACAACCAAATCCGGGTCATCGGGAAAATCGATCACACGGCTGGCCAACGCATGGAAGAGAGCGCGCGGGACCACCTCCGTCCCCTCGACCCGGACCGGCTCCATATCCAGCAAGCCTATGTCGCGCAGGAGTTTCATCTGCGCATAGTGCCCCGGATAGCGAAGCGTCTTGTAGCCATAATTCTGCAAACGCCCGGCGAAGCTCCATGGACAGGTGGAGGTTCCACCGCTGGTTGTGAACGCCTCCAGAGTACCGAGCGGCGCACCGAACTCGATCCGCTCCAGCTCGCTGAAAGTCTCGACCTCGCATACCTTTCCGTGACGCAGCACCACCGCCCGTCCAAAATACTCGTTGGTCAACCCTTCGATGCTGAAAACCAATTTGTAGCCGAGTGGCGGCCGGGGAGTCTGTGGCAAACCGCCGCAGTAGATTCGCACATCCCTCGGCGAGTCAATGGTCTCCATCGCCAGAACAGCCAGGGTATTGCCCAGTCCGGGGGCAAGCCCGAGATCGGGGACAACCGCTACGCCCCGCTCGCGGGCACGGGAGTCGAGTTCAAGTTCACGCCGCACGATTTCGGTATTGCCCCCCAGATCTCCGAAGCTCGACCCGGCATCGACTGCAGCACGGGCCAACTCGAAATTCAGATAGTAGGGCGCGGCGGAGAGGGTGACGGCGACGCCCCGCAGTGCCTCGCGGACGGCCGCTTCGTTGGTGGCATCGAGTTGCCACGCGGTAACCCGTGTTGAACCGCCAACAAGTCGATTAATCCGCGCGCAGGCCGCCTGCGCCAACTCCAACTCGCGATCAAAAATCCGAATCTCCCGGGCGCCGGAAAACCTCGCCAGGTCGTATGCCGCGGCAACGCCCTGTCTGCCCGCACCAATCACTGCCATTCGCATGTCGATCGCTCTCCGCTAGAGGGGATGAAGTTCAGAAGGACCTCTTGGCACGGGCCGGAAGTTCACTCCTCGCCGGCCTGGATCCCGAAGATCAGCGCGAACGCGCCGCCGAGGGCTCCCGCCACGGCCCGATTGGGACCGCTTCCGATGGCCGGGTTCTCCGCAGCGATACTATAGCCCAGCCGACCGCCGGGAACCGCGCCATGGTGCACCAATACCGGGGTCGAATCCGGGGGCGCACCGCCACGGAAGCAGTAAACAGCCCCACCGCTCTCCGCGCCGATGTCATTCTCGGGCGCACCAACGGCGATATCCGCATAGCCGTCACCGTCTATGTCCCCCAGCGGTACAATCCCGTTGCCGAAAGCATCATCCGGATTCTCCCCAGTCCAATGCCAATAGGCGGTCGTATCAGGTTCCGGGCCGCCGCGATAAAGCCACACCTTGCCCTGATCCGTGCCGCGTATCTGCGGCGGGCCGCCACCGGAGCGCGGGCTTTCGGGCGGAGCGGAGCGCTTGCGCGGAGCGCCCACTATCAAGTCATCGTAGCCATCGCCGTCAATGTCCCCTCCGGCGGCGAACACCCAGCCAAAGAGCCGGCGATAGTCTGTTCCATACAGCCGATAGGAGGGAGTGGAACATGGGAAGTCGCGCCCCAAATAGACCCAGACCTCCGGAAGACGTTCATCGTGGCCGGTCCACAACCGCTTCAACGGCAAGCTCGCGGCAAAATCGATCAAGCCATCGCCATCGAGATCCCCAACAGAGTGGACATAGGCCCCCAGTTCGGCGTTCCGCACCTCCTGATTTCCCTTGATCACATGCCAAAGCGGCGTGGATGAAGGGGACCCTCCGAAGAGATGCACCTCGCCCGCAAGGTTGTCGCCATACGGGGCGCCAACGGCAAAATCGCCGTAACCATCACCGTCAAGATCCCCGATGGAACAGGCGCTCCAGCCAAACCGGTCACCGAAACTCAGCGCCGGCAGGGCCATGATGGGAACCAGCTCGGGCGCTTGCGCTCCAGGCCGAGTCTCTTGCGTCATGGGCTGGGCGCCGGCGGAAGGGGAAACCGAACCGGCGTTCGCGGCCCCAGCGATCTCACGGCCGGAATAGAGGTAGAAGACTCCGCCCTCCCATTCGCCCGGCCCTTGCCCATACGGGGCTCCAACCCCCAGGTCGGCGATGCCATCCCCGTCAACATCACCGACAGCTCCGGCAAAGACGCCAAAACCATCCCCAAGTTCCGGCCCTGAGATCCAGAGCACGCCGCCCCGAGACAGAAGGATTTGAACGGCACCAAAGAGTTCGTCTCCCCCCCAAGCGCCAATCACAATGTCGGGACGACCATCGGCGTCGAAATCAGCAGACCAATCGGTCCAGCTGCCATAACCGGGCGCGTTCAGCTCTCCCGGGCGAAGGGCCAGAAGCAACTCCCCGTCAAACTCCAGGGCGCAAGCAGAACCGCCAAGAATCAACATGGGGACCAAGCAAGACAACCAAGTGCGCATACGATTCTCCGCCCATTTCAACGTTCTGCGTTCCGGCTGATGCTCACGCAGCACAAACCCACGCAAGCCGATCCCTTCCTGGGAGCCTGTCGCGAAGGAGACTCGGCTTCCAGCAGAATAACCGAATCCGCCGGAGATTCTCATGCTCTCGCCGGCCACCCCACAACCCTGCCGGCGCACACTTGGTGGCGGCGCTGCACCGCGCGGACGGGGTCACCTCCGCTCCCCCCCAAAAAAGAAAGATGAGCACCGCGGCGCTTGCCGTGCTCATCTTTTCCGAGAATATTTGGTGCCCAGGGCGGGATTCGAACCCGCACGGGTTGCCCCACTGCCCCCTCAAGACAGCGTGTCTGCCAATTCCACCACCTGGGCTGGTGATGCTGAATGAGCGCTTTTCACTCCGCCATTCAGGAAGAGGCACGCTATCATGCCTCGATTCCTTCGCACAACCTCTTTTCGCCCATCCGGAGCCTTCTCCATGCACGTTTCGACGCTGACCCCGGTCAGGCGCCGCATCCTCGTTGCGTCCCTGCTACCCCTCTGCTTTTGGGCAGTCCCTGCTCACGCCGACTTCCACCTGGCCTCTATGGACGAGTTGCTGCGCCAAGACCCCTACTCCGACATCGACCCGCTCTCGTCGGAGAGCAGCGGGGGGAGTGTCTACGGCGGGATCGGGTTGGATGTAATCGACGGCGACACATGGATCTCCGTCTCCCTGCGACCAGAACTCAGCTTTGGCAATCTCGGGCTGGGACTCTACATCCCATTGCGCTTCTCCACCAGCAACGGTGAGATTCGCGACCAGGATTGGGACACGACCGCGGACTATCTTGCGGTCTTTCGTTACGTCCGCTGGGCGCACAAAGGCGACCCCTTTTACGTTCGGGTGGGCGTTCAGGACAACGCGACGATCGGCCACGGCAGCATCATGCGCCACTACGCCAACACGCTGGACGAAGACAACCGCAAAGCCGGTTTCGTCCTGGATCTCAACCAGGGTGCGTGGGGAATCGAGTCGATCTACTCCAACTTCGCGCGCGCTGAAATCATGGGTGGTCGCGCCTACTACCGCCCCTTCTACAACACCGCACCGATCCCGGTGCTGCGGACGTTCGCTATTGGAGCAACGGTGGTCAGCGACGTTGATCCCAATCCCTATGCGAGCGGCGATGCGGCAGTTGTATACGGGTTCGACCTCGATCTCCCCATCCTACGCCGATCGACATTCGACCTGACGCTCTACTACGACCACGCGCGAATCCGAGACTACGGCTCCGGCAACATCGTCGGCGCAACCGATGTCATTCGATTCCCCCTCCAATCTCTGAGTTTGACCACACGCCTTGAGCGGCGCTTTCTGAACGACGAGTTCGTGGCCCCCTATTTCGGGCACTTTTATGAACGAGATCGCGCCACACGCCTGGACGAAATGGACGGCCTGGAGAGCGAGTCAGGATGGTTCGGTGAAGCGATGCTGAACATCCTTAACACTTTCTATGTTCAGGCGAGCTATGAGTGGAAGGATGACGACCCCGACGGCTGGCTGCATGCAGAAACCGGGCTCCCCACGCTGATTCCAAGCATTCAGCTTACAGCCAGTTATGACCGCTACCACATCAATGAATTCCAGGATGTCAGCGACCTTGACGACGATTCACACCTCCGCTGCGAGGCCAAATATCGCCTCAACAGCATGTTCTGGCTGGTGGGTAGTTTCCACCGCACCTGGATGCTGGCCGACGAAGCGGAGTGGGCGACCCCGGGAATTCCGGAATACGAGCCGACCGATCGCACGGCGGTAAGGATTGAACTGGCCATCCCCCTCTCCATCGAGTGATTGCTCCTCGCGGGGCGGTGCCTCCGAGGTTCAGCAAAAGTCCAGCTTCCGGGGCGCCGATCTTGGGGAAGCCCAGAAGGACGGCCCGGCCGCCCTTCGGGTCACCTCTCACCCGAGGTGCGGCGA
>JALXCG010000491.1 GCA_026991065.1 Gemmatimonadota bacterium
TATCAGAGAGGTGCGCTCGGGTGAGAGTTATGGGATCTCGACGTCTCATCTAGTGCATTTTGGATTGGGACAGCACGTGACTATTGATAGTGTGGTAGTGATGTGGCCTTCCGGAGCTGAATCTCATATTATTGCTCCGGGTATTAACCAGACACTTGATGTGACGGAGGGCAGTAATTGTTTTTTATCTATTGATTTTCTTTATGAAATAGATGATTTGACGGTTGCTTTTCAAGAAGCAAGTACATTAGGGGCAACTAGTTGGTTGTGGACTTTTGGAGATGGGACTTCTTCTACGGAAGCGAATCCTACCCACGTATATGCCGAGCCCGATTTTTACACCATCACACTCAATGTGATAGGTATTTGTGGTTCGGGGCAGATTACGCGGACCATTAACGTAAGTTGCATTCCGCCGACACCGGATTTTGGGGTCACTAATTCGAATGGATTAGAGGTCTCATTTGAAGACTTGGCAACCAATATGCCCAATTCTTGGATGTGGAATTTTGGAGATGGCTCTGCTCCTTCTTTTGATCAAAATCCAACACATACGTTCCCCTCAGAGGGATATTATACCATCTGTTTTTTGGCAGAAAATAATTGCGGTTTTGGGCAAATATGTCGTTCTACATTGGTGGGGTGTTTGCAGACCGTTCCCCAATTTATATCGGCTACTTCCCAGCTGACCGCATTTTTTACGAATACATCCAGTTCGGATGTTTTTGCCTGGTCATGGGACTTTGGAGATGGCGGAACTTCCGATATGGAAAATCCCACTCATGTTTATGCGGAAGCCGGGACTTATCAGGTTTGTTTGGAGGTGACCGGCTCTTGTGGCGACGAAACGATTTGTCATACCATTCAGATCAATTGCCCACCACCAACCGTTAATTTTTCAACAAATGTGATGAATCGAACGGTAAGTGTTACTCCGATTATTGGAGGAGGGGCTAATTCGTTGTTATGGGATTTTGGAGATGGAACAACGGCTAATACCAATGCTCCGACGCATCAGTACGACGCCAACGGAACTTACCAAATATGTTTGACTGCAACGAATGCTTGTGGATCAACTACGGTTTGCCAGTCGGTTACTATTGACTGTAATATGCCGGAAGCTGATTTTGAAATAGTCTCTGTGGATGGTTTTACCGTTACGGTGCACGATTTGTCAACGAATAATCCGACCCAATGGCGATGGGATTTTGGAGATATGTCTATGAATTTCAGTTATGATCAAAATCCAACTTACACCTATGCAGTAGAGGGGCAATACTCGATTTGTATGATGGCAACGAATGAATGTGGGACGACTGCTTTTTGTGTGTTGGTTGATATCGGTTGTAATGAACCACAAGCTGCATTTACGAGTGCAGCCAATGAGTTATTTGTGAACTTTACGGATGCCTCCACGGAGTCTCCCACTACTTGGTCGTGGAATTTTGGCGATGGAGCGACCTCCACCGAGCAGCATCCCGGGCATTTGTACACACAGCCGGGGCAATATAATGTTTGCTTAGATATAAGTAATGCCTGCGGAACTTCTCAGGTTTGTAAT
>JALXCG010000492.1 GCA_026991065.1 Gemmatimonadota bacterium
GTGCCGCAGACGTTTCACGCCTATACGTTGATGAAGCAGGCGTTGATTGCGTTGGACCGCTGGTTCGCCGGGTGGGAGACCCAGTTTACGCCGGCCGGGCTGGATCGCTGCGTGAGCGCGGCGGGGTTTCGGGTGATCGGTCGGTTTGGCGGCTGGATGGAACCGAGTCTGGCTTACCGCATGCTGCGCGCGGCGGCGGCGGCGGTGGGGCTGCGCCTGCCGATGTATCTGCGGGGTCCTGCCCAGTGGCGGCGGCTGCGGCGGCGGCTGCGCGATGCGCTGCAAGAGGTTCCGGCGGCGGCCTGGACCTATTTGGTGGTTGGCGTGGTGGCGGAGAAACCATGATGGCGGATTGTCGCGAGCGGCCCCTGCGCATTCTGGTCGCCAATTGGAACGATCGCACCGATCCCCACGCCGGTGGGGCCGAAGTGCACATCCACGAGATCTTCAAGCGCGTGGCGGCGGCCGGGCACGATGTCTCGCTGCTCTGCAATCGGGCTCCGGGCGCGGCGCGGGCGGGTCGACTTGATGGCATGAAGGTGCTGCGGGTGGGGTCGCGCAACACCTATAACTACTGGGTGCCGGGGGCCTATCGGCGCTATTTTCGCGGGCGCGTGGATGTGGTTGTCGACGCGCTCAACAAGTTGCCGCTGATGACGCCGCTTTTTGTGCGCGAGCCGGTGGTGGCGATTGTGCACCATCTTTTCGGGGCCACTGCCTTTCAGGAGTTGAGTTCGGTGGCGGCGGCCTATGTGGGGCTTTTCGAGCGCTTTGTGCCCTGGGTCTATCGCAATACGCTGATCGAAGTGATCAGCGAGTCCACCCGCGAGGATCTGCAGGCCCGTGGGGTGGGCGACGATGCGTTGATCCGCACCATCTTTTGTGGACTGGACCAGGAGGTTTACCAGCCGGCGCGGCCCGACCCGGTGGCGGCGCGGAGCACGCGGCCGTTGCTGCTTTTCCTGGGGCGGATCAAGCGCTACAAGGCGGTGGAGACGCTGCTGCGGGCGCTGCCGCTGGTGCGCCGGGAGATTCCCGCGGCACGGGTGGTGATTGCCGGTGGCGGCGATGATGTGCCGCGCCTGCGGGAGGTGGCGGCCGAGTTGGGGTTGGGGCCGGAGGATGTGACGTTTCCCGGGCTGGTTTCGGTGCGCGAAAAGGTGCGTCTTTATCAGAGTGCCTGGGCCGCGGTGATGCCCTCGCCCAAGGAGGGTTGGGGGTTGACGGTGGTCGAGGCGTCGGCTTGCGGCACGCCGGTGATTGCGGCGAATTCGCCGGGCTTGCGCGAATCGGTGTTGGATGGGCGCACCGGTCTGCTCTACCCGTTCGGCGACGCGCAGGCGTTGGCGGCGCATGCGGTGCGGGTGTTGCGGGATCCGGAGCGGCGCGAGGAGATGGGGCGCGCCGGGGTCGAGTGGGCGCGGAATTTCAGCTGGGACGCGGCGGCGCGGCAGACGGTTGATCTGCTGCACGAGGCGCGCGCGCGTGCCGGCGTGGGCACGGGGGCGGCAACGGCGGTGGGAAGGGTTGGCCGTGGCCGCGAGGAGTGCGGGCGAGAG
>JALXCG010000493.1 GCA_026991065.1 Gemmatimonadota bacterium
TTCGGCGTGGGTAACCTGCCATTCATAGTGCGGCAGTTCCCGCTCGATCCCCAACTCCTCCAGGGCCGGATGCTCCGGCGCCCAGCGCGGCAACTCCAGCTCTACCTCGGCCCCATCCTTGGTCTCGCGCAGGCGCAGCACATTGCCGTAGCGGCGCTGCCGATCCCGCTCCAACTCCAGGTTAACCATGGGGCGCTGCTCGCCAACCGGCACGCCGTCGTGCCAGGTGTGGGCAAAGGGGGTGTTGCCGGTTCCCTTGTGGCGGGTGATCCAGGCCGCCCGGGCGGTGTTGTAGATGGTGACCGGCAGGGTATACCAGGCGCCGAGAATGTAGCCGCGCTCGCTGCCGCGATACCAGAGCGGGCCGCCGGCATAGCGCAGCAACCCCTCGACCAGGCCGTAGCCGAAGCCGATCAGCGCCCCGCCGAAGCTGAGACCGCCGGAGAGAATGCGCCCCGCGACCAGACCGATCGCCGCATAGAGGAAGAAGTTGATGACGATGTTGGCGAGCGCCGCCTGGCGCGCCGAGAAGCCGCGATCGCCGCGCGCCTCTTCAATCGCCCGCAGGGAGCGCGGCGGCAACGCGCCGATCAGCGGCATCAGCAGCGCCAGCACACCGTTGGAGACGCCGGGGCCGAAGAGCGGCCGGGGCAGTGGCACGCCGGGAGCGGCGTCGACCGGCTCCGGCATCTCGATCTTCTCGAAAACCGGTTGCTCTTCGACAACCGGCGGGGCGGGCTCGCTCGCGGCGGGAGCTTCTTTGGCGGCGGGAGCATCGTTCGGGGGAGGGGTTTGCGCATCGGACATGGCAGCAGACTCTCACGGAATGGAGGAAAGAGCGTAACTTCGCGAGGGAGTCTAGGCGGATGCGGCGCGCAAAACAATGGCAGCGTTGCACACCGATCTACCAGCAGGGCCCCAGCCGCCTCGCCGGCCGCGGACCCGCCCGCCTGCGGCGCATGGAGATGCGCCCAGCGCCACGCCTTTGCCGCCCGGCCTCCGGCCTCTTGCCGGGCCTTTCCCCGCGCCGTTACCGGCTCTCCCGCGCCGGCGGCGCCGCGGCCGGGTGCCAGCCGTAGAAGTTCCAGCGCATGGTGTCGATGATGTGCTCCGACCAGTCGGAGTCGTTGGTGGCCCCGAGCCGCAGCTTGTTGCGTCCGTCAACCAGCAGAGAGTTGTCCGCGACATGGCCGTAGTCGAGCCAGGCGGTGTGATAGATGTAGCGGTCGGTACCGCGCCAGATCGGCGTGTCGTTGACCTTGTAATAGGCGTAGACATTGTCATTCAGGGTTTTCTTGGCGATGCCGCGCCAGCTCAGCCCGAGCGCCGCGGGGGTGGTGGCGCTGGGCAGGTCGAACCAGATCCGCATGTAGCCCGGCTCGGTGCCGAAAGACTCATCCTCGAAGGCGAAGAAGTAGCCCTCCTTCGGTTCCGCTTTCAGCCCCTTGACCCAGCGGTACTCGCAGTTGGGCGTGAACGAGGTGCGCACATTGAGGCTTTCGGGGAAGTAGATCACCTCGTAGCGGCTCGGCGATTCCGGGCGGACCTCGATGTAGG
>JALXCG010000494.1 GCA_026991065.1 Gemmatimonadota bacterium
TCGCGGCGGGCGGCGGCGCCACTGCTGGAGCAGTTGGCGCGCATCTATCTGCCCAACGCAGTGGTTGTCGGCAATGGGCCGGGAACCTTCGGGCTGGAACTGCTTCGGGGGCGTAGCACTGTAGGTAGCGGCCGTGCCGAGGGCGGCCATGGCCGTGGCGCCGGTGACGGCGACAATGGTGGTCGCGCTGGTGACGGCGGTGGTCCGGCGGTTGCATATGTCTGCCGGGGAGGTGCGTGCGATCTGCCGACCAGCGACCCGCGAACCTTGGCCGCGCAGCTGCGCGCGGTGAAACCGCTGCCGAACTAAGATAGGTGCCGCGGTGGCGATGACCGCGGCACAGCCCCAAAGCAGCATCCTTGGCTGCCGCTTTTGCGCCGCGATCACGGCGCCAACGCAAGGAGCTGCCCCGCAATCCCCGGTCTCTGCGCTATGCTTTGGTTCTAGCAGTCCGTTGGGCGCCAGGGTTCGTCGCAGCCGGAGACGGCGTTGAAGCAGAAACTTGGTGCGAAACGCGGGCCAATCACCTCCGGTTTTTACCTCCAGTCTCACCAGTCGCCGCCGCTCTCGCACGCAGTGGGCAGCCGTCGATCCGCCCCGCGGCCATGCTTGGTGAACCCAAAGGAGCATCGATGACGTTTCGGGCCTCCGCCTCGCTGCCTCTTCTCATTGCCGCACTTGTGGCTCCATCGGCTTTCTCCGCGGGCATGTATCTGCCCGGTATCGGCGCCCCCGCCTTGGGCTCTGGTGGTGCGTTTGTTGCCAGTGGGATTGATCCGACCGCGATGTGGCACAATCCGGCCAATCTGGCCGATTTGCCGGCGGGCGAGCACATCGCCCTGGATGCCGCCTTTATCAACTCCCCATGCACTTACTGGAGGGCGGAGGACAGCGGCCTGATCGAGTTTCCCAATGAGGGGCCAGATTTTCGGTACGACTACCCGGTGGCCCAGAACCAGGCCGGGGTGTTTACTGTGCCGGGCTTTTTCGCTGTCCATGCGACCGGCTCGGCGGCGGTGGCGGTGGGCGCCTGGGGACCCTACCAGGGGCGCTTTACCTACGATGAGGATGGTCCCACGCGTTACAACCTGATTCGCAACACCAGCTATACCGCTTATCTCGGTCTTGCCGGGGCCGCCAAGATGGGCGCTCTGCGGGTGGGGGGAGGCGTCCAGTGCGTGCCGCAGGGGGTGAACGCCGAGTTCAAGGTGATGACACTCCCGGCGGAGATCGGCGATGCCTATGTGCGAGCCATCTCCGACAACTTCTCCTGGACCTGGAACGTTGGCCTCACATGGGTGCCGCGCATCGATTTCAGGCTCGGTGCCTCTTACCAGAAGCATGTCAGCGTTGAAGGCGACATGGACTTGGACATCGACCTTCCGCAACTGTTCAACTATGCCGGCATCGCGACCAACGGCGATCAGGCGGACTACACGCTCCAATTGGCGGACCTCCTTCGCTTTGGGGTCGCCCGCCGCATCGGTGAGCGCACCTGGCTCGAGGTGGAGGGGGTGCTCGAAGAGTGGAGCAACACCGACAGTCTGGTGGTCAC
>JALXCG010000495.1 GCA_026991065.1 Gemmatimonadota bacterium
CGCCCGCCAGGCGCCACGCACCGCGCCCATCACCTGCCCGATTTCGGCGGCGTCGCCGACCAGCTCGGCGGTCAAACCGCGCTCCTCCAGTTCCCGCGCCAGGCGGCGCTCCGGCTGCGTGCCGACCGCGACCACCAGCGAATCGTAGGGACCGATCTGCTTCTCGCCGCCGCTGTCGCTGATCCGCGCCAGGCCCGCGTTGAAGGCGAGAATGCGCGTGCCGGTGCGAATCTCCACCGGCTCGCGGCGCAGCCGCGCCAGGGTCAGCTTGCGGGTGACCATCTCCATGTCGCGGGCGATCTCCTCCAGGATCTCCACCACGGTCACTCTGTGGCCGCGCAGCGCCAGCCATTCGGCGACTTCGATGCCGATCAACCCGCCGCCGACCACCAGCACCCGCTCCCCGGGGCTGACGGCACCGCTCAGCACCTGGTCGCCGGCCAGCGCCTGCTCGAAGCCGGGCAGGTCGAGCGACTGTGGCCGGGCGCCGGTTGCCAGCAGGATGCGGGAGGGATGCAGCGCCTGGAGCTGGTCGGCGGTGGCGACCTGCTGCTCGTGAATCTCGGCGCCGCTGGCGCGGGTGAGGCGCACCAGCGATTCCAGCGGGCGGGCCAGGGCGGCCTTGCCGGGAGCGAGCGGCGCCAGGGCAAACTGCCCGCCCAGCCGGCCGCGCTCGAAGAGGGTCACGCGGTAGCCGCGGCGGCGCCCCTGGATGGCGGCGGTCATCCCCGCCGGTCCACCGCCGACAATCACCAGGTGGAACGCGGAGTCGCGGCGAGCCTGCGACACAGCGGGCAGCTCGCTCTCGAGCCCGGTCTCCGGATTGACGATGCAGCCGATCGGGCCCCCCGCCTTGACGCCGGCGAGACACCCCTGCAGGCAGGAGCCGCATTGAATCACCCGCTCATCCTCGCCGGCAAAAAGCTTGCGCGGCAGATCGGGGTCGGCCAGCAGCGGCCGGCCGAGGGCGACAAAATCGGCCAGACCTTCGTCGAGCACGCGGCGGATGCGCGCCGGCTCCGCCAGCCGCCCGGCGACGATCACCGGCACTTTCGCCACCTGCTTGATCGCCGCGGCGAGTGCTTCGTTGGCGCCATCGGGCAGGCTCATGTGCTGATAATACCAGGGCGGCGAGTCGCAGGCGGAGCCGGAGACGACGTGCAGCGCGGCGACCCCCCAGCTCTGTAGTTTGCGCGCCATCGCCTGCGCCGCCGGCAGGTCGAGCCCACCGTTGATCTTCTCATCCGCCGAGATGCGCGCCAGAAGCGGCAGATCGGGGCCGACCTCCCGGCGCACCGCGGCCACCACGGCGGCGGCGAAACGCTCCCGGCCGGCGGCGTCACCGCCATAGGCGTCGCGGCGCTGGTTGCAACGAGGCGACCAGAACTGGGCGATCAGATAGCCCAGGCCGCACTGCAACTCGATCGCGTCGAAACCCGCCTCCCGGGCCCGGCGAGCGGCGGCGCCATAGGCGGCGATCAGCGCCTCGATCCGCTCCGCGGCAAGGGCCTCGGCGGTGGCTCCGGTAGCGCCGCAACGCATCGCGCTGGGGGC
>JALXCG010000496.1 GCA_026991065.1 Gemmatimonadota bacterium
GGTAGAGGAAACCCTCCAGGCCCAGCGTGAACTCCTTGCTCTTGTAGCCGGCAAAGCCTTTTGCCAGGACGTTGTTGTCGCTGCTGTTCTGCGGCTCATACTCCACCAGCGCAGCCAGCACCATGCCCGCGGCCGGGTGCAGCGAACCCTGCAGCGCAACCTTCTTGTACTTGTCATCCTCGACATGGCCGTAGCCGCGGCCGTTGCTGACAAAAGCGTGGTAGCCGACCATGCCATCGGCCAGGGAGCCCTTGAGCGCCACGCCGAGGGCGGCCGAGGAGACGTCGATGTCGGTTCCGGTTACATCCTTGAACTTGTCCAGCAGAGTCTTCGACAGACCGCGGTAGGCCCAGTAGGGCTCGGCGTAGAAGGACCAGGTGGGAGTGCCGGCCATCCCGATGTAGAGCTTGGCGTCGGGCACCAGGCCTTTCCAGGAGAGGTAGGCGTGCTTGACGAAGACGCGCAGCTTTTCGTCGTCGCCTTTGTGGTCGGCATCGGTGCGGTAGCGGATGGCGAACTGCTCGTCGATCTTGTGATCGATGGTGAGGTAGGCGCGGCCAAAATCAAACGCGCTGAAATCACCGGCGCTGCGGGGGCCGCTGTCGCTGACCGGTTGGGTGAAGTCGAAGTAGGCGGCGCCACTGATCTTGAAGTTTTCGAATGCGCCGTAGTCGTTGGCGGAAGCGGCACCGCTCAGGGCGAGCGTGGCTCCGGCGAGCGCGGTCAGAATGGCCTTTTGCACTGTGTTTTCTCCGTGGATGGTCCTGTCGAGTGGTTCGGTCGATGGCGGCACTTTGCGCGAGAATACCGATCAAAGCATAGGATGTTCGGAGAGAAAGCACTGGGGTCGGCAGTCTCGACAGTGGACGCGACCCGCTATTCGCCCCGGGGTGGAGAGGTGTAGACCGTGGTGCCGCTTTGCGCCGCGGAGTAGCCGCCGAGTGCTTCGATCCGCCGGCGGAATTCGGCGCCGGCGATCAGCTCCAGCAGCAGGGAGAGCGCCGGCAGTGACCGCACCCTCCGCGGCACGATCAGGTCGTAGCGTTCGGCGGTGATGGGGATGAAGTCGAGTTCCAACGCGCGCGCCGCGGCCCGGATCCCGAGGCCGGCATCCGCCGCGCCGCTGGCCACCGCGACCGCGACTGCCATGTGGGTGAATTCTTCGCGCTCATAGCCCCGGATTCGGGTCGGCGGGATCCCGGCCCGGCGCAGCAGGTGATCGAAGAGAACACGGGTGCCGGAGCCGCCCTGCCGGTTGCAGAATCTGACCGTTTCTTCGCGCGCCAGATCGGCCACCGAGTGGATCCCGAGCGGATTCCCGGGCGCCACCATCAGCCCCTGCTCGCGCTCCACCAGGTGAACCAGATCGAGCGCGACATCGGGCAGATGGCGCTGGATGTCGTTAATGTTGTAGCTACCATCCCGTGGGTCCAGCAGGTGGGTGCCGGCCAGGTGGCAGAGCCCCTTGCCGATCGCCATCAGTCCCCCGAGGCTGCCGACGTGACTCGATGCGAGTGCGATTCCCGGGTGCCGCCGGCGCAGCAGGTCGG
>JALXCG010000497.1 GCA_026991065.1 Gemmatimonadota bacterium
GAGTGGTTGCGGCTGGCGAGTTGGGCGCGATTCGATGCCGGGGCGCGGGTGCGCTGGCCGCGGGGCGGGGACGGAGGGGCGCGGGCGGTGGTCGAGGCGACGTTCGGTTTGCGCCTGCGCCAATGGTGAAGCGAGGCGGGTGTATGGGGTGTTGTCCGGATGCTGGTGTTGTGCTGAAGAGCGTGAGCGCGAAAGTGGGTGCGTAATGCGAACGGGAATGCGCATGGGAATGCGAACAGGAATGCGCCTGGCGGGCCGGGCGCGGGTCTGGGGCGTTTGCTGGCTGGTGGCGGTGGCCGCGGGCTGTGTGCGGGAGCCGGCGGCGCCGACTGTGGGGTTGACCGATCTGGCGGTGGCCGAGGTGCGGGCGGTGCCGAATCCGCCGCTGGAGGGGGAAGCGGTGCGCCTGGTGGCGCGGGTCGAGAACCGCGGTTCGGAGGGGGCAGTCGGGTTTGAGTTGAGCTTCTACCGCGATCTTGACGGCGATGGCCGGGGCGGAAGCGAGGAGCTTCTGGGCGCGGCGGAGCAGATTCCGTGGTTGGCGGCGGGAGCGAGCACCGAGATTGCGACGCTGCTCGATGCGGTTGCGGGTGGCGAGGAGCGGGTCTACCTGGCGGTGCTGGCGGGCGGCGCGGGCGGCGCGGGCGGCACTGGCGCGGTGGACCAGGTCGGCGGCAACAACCAGGCGGCGGTCACGGTGGAGCCGGTGGGAGTTGACGCGCTGCGCCTGCGTCTGCTCGATGTGGGACAGGGAGACGCGATTCTGCTGGAGTTCCCCGGCGGCGAAAGGGTGTTGGTGGATGCCGGCGACGAGGCCCACGGCGAAGCACTCTTCGACCGCCTGGCGGAGTTGGAGTGCACCCATCTGGACCACGTGGTCATCACCCATCGGGATGAGGATCACTACGGTGGGTTGATTCCGCTCTGTGGGTTGGGACTGCGTTTCGACCATCTTTGGGAAGCGTGTCGGCGGCGGCCGCTTTCCGGGAGCGGGTCGCTGGCGACCTTTGATGCGCTGGTGGATGACCTGTTGGCGACCGGAGCGATCGATACCGCGACGGCGACTTGGGGCGACACGATCGTGGCCGGGCCGCGGGCCCGCCTGATGGTGCTCTGGCCGGAGCGGGCGCCGGGGGTGGATGAGTGCGACGAAGAGCAGGCGCGCAATGCCCGCGGGGTGGTCTGTCGGGTGGAACTGGACCCCGGCTTCGCGGCGCTGCTGTGGTCCGATCTTGATGCGGCGACCGAGGAGCAGGTGGCGCAACTCTGCGATGACGCGGGTTTGGGACGGTTGCTGACGGCGCCGGTGGTGAAGGTGGCGCATCACGGTTCGGCGCTCAGCTCGGCGCCGGCGCTGGTGACGCGGGCGGCGGCGCGCTATGCGCTGGTGTCGGTGGGGCTGGGCAATCCCCATGGTCATCCCGACGCGGAGGTGTTGGAGCGCTGGCGGGCGGCGGGGGCGGAGGTCCATCGCACCGATCTCGAAGGGGAGCTGCTGGTGGTGGCCGAGGGGGAGGAGCTGCGGCTGGTGCCGGCGGGAGGTGCGCAGT
>JALXCG010000498.1 GCA_026991065.1 Gemmatimonadota bacterium
GCGGATTCAGGAGGGGGTGGACGCGCTGGCCGGATACGGCACGATTTTCCACCGCAATGTGCTGCTCTCGGGGGTGGTGCCGCAGATCAGCGTGATCGCCGGTCCGTGCGCCGGGGGAGCGGCCTACTCGCCGGCGCTGACCGACTTTGTGGTGCAGGTGCGGGGAACCAGTCAGATGTTCATCACCGGGCCGCAGGTGATTCGGCAGGTGACCGGCGAGGAGGTTTCGGCGGAGGATCTGGGGGGGGCCGAGATGCATGCGCGGCTCTCGGGGGTGGCCCATTTTGTCGCCGAGGATGATGCGGAGGCGGTGGCGATTGTGCGCCGGTTGCTGAGTTTTCTGCCCAGCAACAACACCGAGGATCCGCCCTTCCTGCCGGAACTGCATGAAGAAGCGGTGGAGGCGGATCTGGGGCTCGACGCGGTGGTGCCGGAGGATCCGCGGCAACCCTATGACATGCGCGAGGTGCTGTTGCGGGTGCTCGATGGCGGTGATCTGCTGGAGGTGCATGAGCAGTATGCGCCCAATCTGGTGGTTGGATTCGGGCGGCTCGAGGGGCGCACGGTGGGGGTGGTGGCGAATCAGCCGATCTGCAAGGCGGGGGTGTTGGATATCGACGCGGCCTGCAAGGGGGCGCGCTTCATCCGCTTCTGCAATGCGTTCAACATACCGCTGCTGACCTTTGTCGATGTGCCGGGGTTTCTGCCGGGGGCCGCCCAGGAGTATGGCGGGATCATCCGGCACGGGGCGAAGATGCTTTTCGCCTATGCGTCGGCCACGGTGCCGAAACTCACGGTGGTGGTGCGCAAGGCGTATGGCGGGGCCTATCTGGCGATGTGCTCGAAGACGATGGGGGCGGACCGGATCTGCGCCTGGCCGTCGGCGGAGATCGCGGTGATGGGCGCGGCGGGGGCGGTGAATGTGCTCTATCGCAAGGAGATCGCGGCGGCGGAGCGGGCCGGGGCGGAGGCCGGCGCGGCGGAGCGGGCGCGGCGCGTGGCGGAGTATGAGGCGGCGTTCTCCAACCCCTATGTGGCGGCGCGCCGCGGGCTGGTGGACGAGATCATTGAACCGCGTGATACGCGGGTCTATCTGGCGTCGTCGCTGGAGGTGTTTCGGGCCAAGCGGGAGTTGCGACCGCAGAAGAAGCACGGTCTGATTCCAATGTAGCCGCGGGTTGCTGCCGGAACCCTGGGCCGCGGAGCCGCGGGGCCGGGCGCGGCGCGCGGGCGGCGGGCCGGCGCAAGCGGGAGGAGTGCGGAGAATGAGTCCACTGTCGCAGGGTGTTTCGATCACGGTTGTCGGACTGGTCATGGTGTTTGCCGTGCTCGGCGCGATCGCCGGGGTGGTGGCGCTCTTGGGGCGGATCGACGCCGGCTGGCGGGCCGGCGAGGCGCGGGCCGATGAGCAGGCGGGAGAGCGGATCCAGACCATCGATACCACCACGCTGGTGATCATCAGCGCGGCGGTCGCCACCCTCCTCGATGGGCGTGGGCGGGTGCGGTCGGTGCGGCGGTTGCCGGCGGCGGTGGGGAGCAGCCCCTGGTC
>JALXCG010000499.1 GCA_026991065.1 Gemmatimonadota bacterium
GAGACCCCGGCTACAGAATCACGGCGACCGCCAGAGTGGACGGGCAGCCGAGAAACGAAAAACGGCATCATAACAGCGGCCGGGGCGCGGTTCATCCCCGAAGCGGGCGCGGCGTCTCTTCGCCTCGCACCGGAATCAGCGCTGGTAGTGCAGCTTCAGTCCCACGAAATCCAGTTCGCACACCTCCTGCGTGCCCGCGGTGGCGGTACCGGCCCAAAGCGTTCCGCCTTGCTCAAACTGCTGAGGCGGTTGCGGCGCACCCAGATCCAACTCGGTGAAGTGCCAGGGAGTCACCCCCGCGTTGCTGCCCACCACCGCCCAGCGGGGCGTGGCGAAATCCCGCAGGGCGTAGTACCACTTCTCCTCGGCTGCTCCCGGACCCATGTAATTCACCACCATGCGCAACTCCAGAATCTGCTCCGGGGGCAGATCGGCGGGCAGGGCAAAAGAGAAGATCCCTGCGTATTCCGGGCTGAGCAGGAGCGTCTCGCCATAGGTGACGCCCTCCGAGTCGCGGCCGAGCACAGCGGCGAGATTGCCCAGGGTGGTGCCGCGCTTGGTGGTCAACGCCTGCGGCAGCAGCCAGCGCCAGGCGGTGGTTGGCGGCGGACCCGCCGGTGGCTCATGGCCCGCGTTGATCACCATCTGGTCCAGGGGCCGCGTGGTTACGTAGGGAACCCAGCCGCGCGCCAGCGATCCGGAGTAGACCTCATCGATGCGACCGGCGCCGCTGCAGTAGTCGACCGTCATCACCAGGCCACCGGTTCCCAGCACCTGGTCGAGAAAGTTGCTTACCCAGAGCCGCTCTTCGATCGGTTGCCGGGTGTTGTCGTTGTAGAAAGTGTCTTCGCGGCCGATGCCATCGATCGTGCTGGTGAACTCCGCCGCATAGGGCTGGGTAAGGTCCGCCAACTCTTCGCCGTTCTGCGCGATCACATAAAACTCGCTCAAGCCCCGGTCGACCCGCGCGTGATGGGCCAGGGTGGAGACCCAGTCGACCATGTCCTGCCGCGCGCTCGGCCGCCCGCGCGGCTCCCAGAACTCATAGCCGTCGATGATATCCATGTAGATCCCATCGAACCCCTGGTCGATGATGCGGTCGAGATAGTCCAGAATGATCGCCTGCCACTCCGGATCCCAGTAGTGGACCCGGAAGTTGCCTGCCCAGTCGGGATTCTCCGGGCCCAGCCACTCCGGATTGCCCGGCGTCCACTCCGGCTGCCAGTAGTAGCGGTAGTTCTCCGCCTCGCCGACACTGATGTAGGCCAGCACCACTTTTTCTCCCGCGCGTACCGTCTCGATCTGCTGCGGTGTGAACTCACCGCTCTCTTCCCCGTTGGAGGAGTAGTCCATGATCACCAGGTCGAAATCGGACGCGCCCAGCGTGGCGATGGGAGGATCCTGCAGGACGTAGGTGAAACTGCGAACCCAGCGCAGGTCGCGGGCTTCGGCCAACCCGGCGGCGGCCGCAAGAAGAAGGCAGAGCAGCAAGCGATTCATCGACAAACTCCTGGAGTTGGGGGGGAGCGGGAGTGGGGCAGCGGGG
>JALXCG010000500.1 GCA_026991065.1 Gemmatimonadota bacterium
GGCACAATGGGACCACAGCGTGACCTCGTACTAGCGGGAGCGCGTTGACGCGGAGCGAGGGAAAGGGGAAGGATTCGATCGTGGGCGATGATCTGACGACATGCCCGATCTGCAAGTCGGAATTGCAGAGGGCGGGTCAATACATATTTGACCGTGGTGATTATCGAGTCGAATGCCGGCGTTGCGGAATCTATCAAGTTGACGGAGACCTCCACGAGGATCGCACCCTCCGATCAGACGAAAGAACTCGGACAACACTATCGGGAGTCATGAGAGCAGCCACCGACAGGCAGGGGGAATACGCAGAGGTGCTCACTCATGACAATATTGAGCGCATCTTGGCCTCAAGCGGCGCACCCGATGGGGTAGATAGGCAGATCGATCTGTTCCTTCATGCCATAGGTCGAGACGAGGAGTATTTTGGTCGAACGACCAAGACCCAACCGATAGAACCTTGGATTGCCCGCGCATTCTTGCCCGACGAAGGGACCCTTGTAGGACTGGCCCATGAGCTTGCGCAGGCCGGATACATAAACTTTCAGGAGCCTCGCCCTCACTATGTGCAATTCAGTCTTAGAATCAAGGCGTGGGAGCGTCTGCGAGCGAGGCAAGTGGCGAAACAGTCGTCGCAAGTATTCGTAGCTCGTTGGTTCTGCGCAGAGATGGAACGTGTCCACGATGATGCCATTGTCCCTGCTGTTCAAGATGTCGGTCTTGTGCCCTACTGCGTGAATCGGGAGCACTTCACTGACCCAATTGATGACACCATCATTGCAGAAATCAGGAGAAGTCGTGCGGTCATCGTGGACGTGACTGGCGAGCGACCGAGTGTCTACTTTGAGGCCGGGTTTGCGCGTGGACTTGAAATACCGGTGATCTGGACCTGCAACGCCAGCTGGACGACAAGACTTCCGGTACGAGTGGCGGCGTCTTCAGAAGAGCAAATCGAAACAGCGGTGATGCGATGGAATGACCGACTCCATTTCGATACCGAGCACTTTCCTCACATCATGTGGACGGACGCGGCAGAACTCCGAAAAGCACTAGTGAACCGCCTGCGTGCACTTGGGATAAGCGGACGGTAACGAAGAGAAAAGGATGGATAACACTTATGAGGCAGACCGTAGTCAATAGGAAAAAGTAACCCCGTGCGCCAACTTCCGGGGGCTGTTGGTGCCAGGTCTTGGGGGTGGAATCGACTCGTCGCCTTGCATCGAGATTCGAGAGTGAGCTGGAACTCGTGCTCCGCACCAAACACTTATTGAGGTTCAATAGCCGCATGGCCACTGGTTGTCGCAACGAACAACCCGCGGCAGGCATAGCGATCACGTTCAATGCGACCGCGACCTAGAAACAATTCGGTACCCTCATGCCGTCCCACTCAGAGGTGGTGAGTACTATTAGTGCAGTTATCTCCGGGATCGGAGTTATTGTCGAATCTGGTGTTTCGGAAGTTGAATCAAGCGGCGGCCTGATTGTCAGTTGTCACTTCGACACCGTCTTTGAATTTGATTCCGGTTACCACTTTCGCCAAGTAATCGAAAC
>JALXCG010000501.1:0-3031 GCA_026991065.1 Gemmatimonadota bacterium
ATCTGCCGGCGTTCGATTATTTGGGGGCGCCGGCGGCGGTGGAGACGATGGTGAGCGATGCCGTGTGGTGGCTGACCATGACCCGCGCGGATGGTTTTCGTCACGACGCCACCAAGCATGTGCCGGCGCTGTTCTGGCGGGAGTTGACGGCGGCGCTGGCGCGCCAGGTGGAACGCCGGTCGGGGCAGAGTGTGCTGCAGATCGGCGAGACCTTCGGCTCCGACCGGTTGGTTGGATCCTATGTCAATCCGGGGCAGCAGGATTCCCAGTTCGACTTCGCCACCTACTATGTCGCGCGGGCGGCGTTCGCCGACTCGACGCGGGAGATGCGCGAGCTGGCGGAGCGCATGGGGGTGGCCTGGCGACACTTTGGGGCGGGGAATCTGATGGGGAATCTGATCGACAGTCACGATCAGGTGCGCTTCGCGACGCTGGCGGAGGGTGATGTGCGGCTCGACCAGGGCGATGCGAAGGAACTGGGCTGGAGCGATCCGCCGGAGAATGATCATGGCGAGACCTATCGCCGGGTGGAGCTGTTCCTGGCCTGGGTGTTGAGCGCGCCGGGGCTGCCGGTGCTCTACTACGGCGACGAGATCGGGATGGCCGGGGTGGGGGATCCGGACAACCGGCGGATGATGCGCTTTGGCAAGGAGTTGACGCGGGATGAGCGGCGTTTGCTGGAGGCGACGCGCGGCTGGTGCGCGCTGCGGCGGCGGCATATTGCCTTGCGGCGGGGGGACCTGGAGGTGCTCTACGCCGATCGCGATCTGCTGGTTTTTGCGCGCAATCATCCGCTGGAGCGGCTGGTGGTGGCCCTCAACCGGGGCGCGGAGCCGCACTCTTTTCGGGTGCCGATTCACCAGGGCGAGGTGGTGGTGACGCGGGCGCGGGATCTGCGCTCCCGGGTGCGGCCGCGGGTCTGGGAGGGGCAGTTGAGTTGCACGGTGCCGCCGGTGGGAGCGCGGGTGATCGAGTTGTTGCCGGCGGAGAGGGCGGCCGGGAAGAGCGTGAACCGACCCGTGGGGATGGGGTTGGGGAATTAGGCGGAAGTCGGCCCGCAGCCAACCCGGCCGGGGCGATGCGATGCCCCCTTTCTAGCAGCGCATGGATCGATTGTTGAGCCGGTAACTCAATGCGTTGACAGATCCGAGAGAGCTGTCGAGAACAGCGCGGTCCTCCAAGGCTGGCTGCGGATTGCTGTTGGGGCTATCTTGTTCGATGAAGAGGCGTGCCGGGCGGTGCACCGGCGCGCGGCCCCGCCCGCCGCGACAGGCTCCTGGCGGGCGGAGGAGGCCTGCCATGGATTTCCGCTCTCTCGGTCGCCTGCTGACTTCCGCTCTGCTGCTCTTGTCGGCCTTCGCGGAGGGAAGCGTGGTCCTGGATTCACTCATGGCGCCGGGTCGGCCGTGAGCGCGGCGACCGTGGCCGGTTCCGGGCGCCGCCGGCACCAGTCCGATCTGGAGCTGGCGCGACGCTGTGCCCGCACGCCTCCGGAGCGGGAGGCGTGGGACCAGTTTTATGCGCGCTACGCCGGCGGCGTGCGGCAGTGGATCCGCCGCGGACGGCGCCTGCGCGGCGATGATTCGGTCGATGATCTGGTGCAACAGGTCTTCCTGCTCTGCGCGCAGGGTGCGCTGGCCCGCTTTCGCGGTCAGTCGTCGCTCCGCTCCTATCTTCTGCGCATCGCGGCACGGGTGCGGATCGCCGAGAACCGGCGCTGGAGCAGCAAGTGCCGCGATCTGCATGCCGCGGTTTCGCTCGATGCGCCGATCGCTCGCGCAACCGCCGCCGATGCCATGGCGCCCGCCACTACCTGGCGCGAAACGGTCGCCTGCGACGACTCCCTGCCGCTGCGGCTGGGGCTCTGGACTTCCGATTTCATGCTGCCTCCCGACCGGCGCCTGGAGCTGCGGGAGATCGCCGGGCAGGTGCGGCAACTGATCCGTGAAGTGCTCGACCCCACGGATCGCAAGATCATTGGCGACTACTACTGGAGAGAGGCGACCGACCGCCAGATCGCGGCGGAACTCGGCCTCTCGATCAACACCGTCACCTGGCGGCGCCACCGCGCCCAGGCACGCATCGAAAACGCCTGGCGCGCCCGCTATTCCGCACCCGAACCAGCCACTGCGCAACTGGAATCCCGAGGTCATGAAGAGTTCGCCGTCTCTCGACTGCCCCGCCCCGGAAGCACTGGTCGATCATGTCTACGACGGGCCGATTGCGGAGGTCGCGAGCCATCTGCGGCAGTGCGCGGAGTGTGCCTCGGAGGTGGTGGAGATGTTCAAGCGGCGGGAGCTGGTGGCCGGTGCCGGGGACGTGGCGGGGGCGGTGGTGGCGGCGCCCGTGGCCGCGCCGGCCCTGCCGGATGATCTCTGGCGGCGGTTGCGCAGTGTTCGTCGCCGAACTCCCGACTCCAGGGGGATCGCAAGCGCGTTTGACTGGGTCGGTCCGACAGACTCGGTGTCTTGATTCCGAAGGCGTCCGGCCAGGCGGTTGTGCAACTCTTCTCTTGTGGAGTCCGGCAACAGAGTTTTTCGGTCCTTGACTCCCTTGCCGCGTCACACAGTTGTCAGTGCCGCTTCGAAGTCGACCTCCTTCACCCGCAGACGCAGCAACTCCATCAGGCGTAGCCCGCTTCCGTAAAGCAGCTTGACCATCAACTTGTACTCCGGCTCAAGCGCCTCGAGCAATGCTTGCACCTCCCTGACCGAAAGCACGGTGGGAAGTCTTCGTCCCCGTTTGGCCCTGACGGTCTGAGCCATCTCTTCCAAGTCCTTGCGCAGAACCTCCCTGAAAAGAAGAAGCAATGCGCTGAATGCTTGGTTTTGTGTGGAGGCGCTTACCTTTTCAACCATTGCCAAACGGGTAAGAAAAGCCCTCACATCGGATGCGGCAAGCTCGCCCGTAAGCCCGGCACGCTTCCGATAAGACAGGAATCGCCGCGTCCACTGCAGATAACTCTTTTCCGTGCTCTTCGCATAGTGCCGCAGTCGAATTATCTCGCGCAACCGATCGAGCAACTTCTCAT
>JALXCG010000501.1:3041-5600 GCA_026991065.1 Gemmatimonadota bacterium
CTGCTGAAAACGCGGACACCCCTTGTTTCAACTTCGTCCTCAGCGCTGTCACCCCGATACTGATACTGGTAAATGCGAATTGCATCCCCGGCCTGCTGAATCTGCCAGGGTCTGATGCCGCCCCGTTGCCCGAGTGCGTTCAGGAACAGATCCAGCCTTTGCTCGAAGGTATAGTCGTGGTGCCTTCCCGCGAAAAGCAGGAACTCCCGAACCCACCGTACCAGGTAGGGTTGATTCTGGGGCTTGGCCACGTCCTTTTCCTTCAAGAAGTTGGCGTACCCTTGCAGCAGGGCCTGCAGCTTCTCGTTAACTCCACTCATATTCCATCATTCGCTTAACCGCGATCTCCATAGTACCCGGGATGCTGTAGTTATGGTGGGCCGCGCGTCGATTCTTGTCAAGTCTTCTGCTTGGCTTTTGCTTGACCAGAGGGGGTCATTCGTGGTATGGAGTCGGGTGTTACTGGTCTTCGGTCGTCCATCTGCTGCGGAGTCGTGTATTCCTGGGTAATGGAGATTTTGTGCAGAATAACAAGTTGGCACGGGTTAAACTATGAATAAACAAATAGTTAAATTTATTCTCGATGAGTTGATTTCTAAATTTTTTCCAGGAATTGACATATCTTTTAAAGAGGATAGTGAGAGACAACGTAAATTGGTATCTTGCTATCATGGAGCTACACAAATTGGTATACTATGTAGTGATGGTGGAAAATTTGTTATAAAACGCTCTCAGCCTTTTGAAATAGAGGAGCGGAAGATAATCAGTGTTACATTTGATATAGCCAACGACTATAGCAATATGGATATATCCACCCAAGAATATCTTATTATCTCAACATCTAATAAGATAATTGCTCATACATTAGTGGATGATAGTGAAGATGCCAAAACAAAGATTTTAAATATTGCTAGCATTATAGACACACTAGAAAAATGGTCAAGCGAGACATATGAGGGGAGCAGGATATCTGTGTCTATTGGCGTTGATATGGATGATAGTACAAGTGATGCTGGTGTGCTGTTTAGTGAATACATCAAAGAGGATTTTGCCAAAGTTATATCAAATGGATTTGACACAATAGTTGAATTCTCGGCTTATAATATATTTTTGAGATATGCTGTGTTGAATTTTGATGAAAAGAATCATACTGCTCCTCTTAGGTTTAGTTCATTTGCTGCATATACAAAAGACAATAGAAGAATTGCCTTTGTGCTCAACAGAAATGGCGAAATATTAATTTTTAAATCAGGCAAGCTATTATTTGCCAAAAGACGTGGGGGGTGGAGCTTTTTTCCGTATTCTTCTGTTATCAAACAACTAGCTTTCAAAAGCAAAAAACTAGACGAAAGGATAAGAGATAGTCTTTACGAATCCATTTTAGACGTGTCATTTGCTCGTGTTGGGGCGTGTATAGGGATTGTCAAGAAGAATATGCTATCAAAATTTTATAATGATGACAGGATTGATAAGAAGGACCGTTTTGGGGAAAGTAAATCAAACAAGATGATGCTGATAAAACGTTCAATAAATTCAAATAAATTTTACGAGGTTAATCGTAGATTGCGTCAAGAAATGTTAGGAATTGATGGCGCGGTCGTGATTAATTCTGATGGTAGCTTTATTACAGTCGGAGCTATCATTAAACTGAGCGCTGGTTCTGATGGTGGTGCTAGATTGGCAGCGGCAAAAACTTTGAAGGAATATGGTGTCGCAATAAAAATATCTGCTGATGGAGAAGTGAAAGTTTTTTCTTCAGATAAATCATTTGCTTTTGCTTAGTGCCAACAATGCGCTGCACCTGACCGCTATTCCGCTGCGCTCCATAGCGGCAGGTGAGCTTGGTCGTTCGGCGAAAGAAGCGGAGAAGGTCATGCTGCGTAGATTGATCAAAACGCTCTTCAGTGATTCTCGACGGCTGCATTTGGAGGAGGTGTTGGGGCACCTTGAAATTCACCATGATCTTTCCGTGGTTCTAGATCACTCGGCGGCTCACCCTGACGATCCCTGGGGCAGCAAAGCTTGGAGTGCGAGCCAGGGGAGAGGTCACTCCAAAGATGACGTGATCGCCTTCATTCTTGAGTATTTGGACGCGACAGGCTCCCGCTCAAGAGGTAATCCGAGAACCATTCGAATCGGACTTGCCAAGCCTGATTCGGTGATGTCGCTCAGCGAGTGTACGGCGGAAAGTGACGACGGAACCAGTTTTGATTGGTCCAAACTTCACGATCGGTCAGAATCATGTTTGATCGTTACCGGTTTTTACTCCCCGAGAGTCGGTTACGGTGGTGCAGTAGAGCTTGGGAGAATCAGCGTTGTTAGAGTCAGTGACACAGAATACCGCGCCTGTTATTCTTATTATTCCTCTATATGCGACATCTGTGACGTGGATAGATCTTGGAGGTGTTCCTCATCATACTCGAGTTGACTCAACTGGGACTGCAGGGGGCTAAGACGCCGAACACTTATGAGCCAAACCGTAGTCAATAGGAAAAAGTAACCCCGTGCGCCAACTTCCGGGGGCTGTTGGTGCCAGGTCTTGGGGGTGGAATCGACTCG
>JALXCG010000502.1 GCA_026991065.1 Gemmatimonadota bacterium
GATGAGGATGGTGTCTTCACCGAGCCCGAAGTGATTCAGTACGTCAACGATCTGCAGCGTGAGTTGGAACGGCACAGCAACGTGGGCGCGACCTCTTCGGTGGCGGATGTGGTGCGCAAGGTGCGCTTTCAGCTCAAGGGAGAGAAGCCGGAAGAGGCGATTCTTCCGCAGTCCCGCGAAGAGGCGGCGCAGTATCTCTTCCTCTACGAGATGAGCGGCGGCGATCCGGAGGACCTTTACAAATTCATCTCTCCCGAGTATGACAAGGCCAACATCTGGGTGCAGATGCACGCGGGTGAGAATCAGCAGGTCTCCGCCGTGGTGGCGCGGGCCGATGCGTGGATCGCCGATCATCCGGCGCCGCGGGGCGTGGTTCTGCACTGGGCGGGTTTGCCCTACATCAATGTGGTCTGGCAGGAGAAGATGGTGGCCGGCATGGGCAAGGCGCTGGCCGGCTCGGTGCTGGTCGTGCTGATCATGATGATCGGGCTCTTCCGCTCGCTGAAGCTGGGGCTGATCTCAATGATTCCGCTGAGCGCCGCGATCGCCATGTGCTACGCCTTCCTCGGCTTCTCGGGGCGCCCCTACGACATGCCGGTGGCGGTGCTTTCCAGCCTCTCGCTGGGCCTGGCGGTGGATTTCGCAATCCACTACCTGCAGCGTGGGCGGGAGATCTACCGCGAAGAGAAGGGGGATTTCGAAAAGACGATGTTCCGCTTCTATGAGGGACCGGCTCACGCGCTGGTGCGCAACATCGTGGTGATCGCCATCGGTTTTGTGCCCATGTTCTTCTCCAGCCTGATCCCCTACATCACAGTGGGTGCCTTCTTCTTCGCCATCATGGTGATTGCCGGCACGACCACGCTTTTCTCCCTGCCGGCGGTTTTGAGCCTGAGTCCGCGCACCTTCTTCGGTGAAGTAAAGGAGTCGTGACGGAGTCCGTGGCACGAGTTTTTCCCCTGGATTGTTCCTTCAAGAAACAGAGAAAACACAGAAAGCAAAAGGAGTTTGCAATGCAACGACGTTTCCATCCTGCTCAATGGGCACGCGGCCTGATGTTGACCGCCGGCGCGGCGCTGCTTTTCGGCGGCGCGGGCGCCGGAAGCGCCACGGCGGCGACGCCGAGCGCTGAAGAGATCATGAAAGAGTCCCACTTGGCGCAGTACTATGCCGGCAACTCCGGACGCGCAAATGTGGAGATGAAGATCGTCAAGAAGGGCAAAGAGCGGCGGCGCGAGTTCGTGATCATCCGCAAGGATATGGAAGAGGGCGGCGATCAGCGCTTCTATGTCTATTTCAAGGCGCCCGGGGATGTGCGGCGGATGAGCTTCCTGGCCTGGAAGAACCCCCACGGCGAGGATGCCCGTTGGATCTATGTGCCGGCGATCGACCTGGTGCGGCAGATCTCGGCGCGCGACAAGTTCTCCAGTTTCGCCGGCAGTGACTTCACCTATGAAGATGTGAGCGGGCGCCATTGGCTGGAAGACACGCACACCTTGAAAGGTGAAGAGACGCTCAACGGAACCGCCACTTACGTGGTGGAGTCGGTTCCCGCCAAGGGGCACAAGTCCTCCTACACACGGCGCGTGACCTGGGTGGACAAGACCACCAAGCTGCCGCTCAAGTCGGAGTACTACGGCAAGGGCGACAAGTTGGAGCGGGTCTTCGAGGTGACCGGTGTCGCCGAGATCGGCGGTCACCCGACGGTGATCAGCCAGACCATGGAGAACGTAAAGAAAAAGAGCAAGAGCACGGTCGAGTTCAAGGATATCGAATACGACGTCGACGTGGATGATTCGGTGTTTACCGAAGATCGTCTGCGGACTCCCCCACGCGATCTGATCGGAGGTTGAGAGAATGCAGTTCAAGGCGATGAAGTTCTCTTGGCTCGGAGTGATTCCCGGGTTGGCTCTGCTGGCCGCGACCACCACGACCGCCCAGGCTGAACCGGAGGTTCATGGTTTCGTGGAGGCCGGCTACGGGGCCCAGGTCGATCCGCCGGAGGGTTCCGATTTCACCCTCCAGGAGCTGCGCACTCAGTTGCAGTTCGCCGATTACAGCGACAAAGGCGAGTTCTTCGCCAGCATCGACGTGCTGCACGACCAGGTTCTCCCCGGCAACGAGGTGAGCCTGGGGGTGCGCGAGGCGTGGCTCAAGTTTCTGGCGTTCGACGACCGCCTGGAGGTGAAGGCGGGGCGTCAGGCGCTGAACTGGGGCACGGGTGATCTGCTCTTCGCCAACGATCTCTTCGGCAAGGATTGGAACTCTTTCTTCATTGGGCGCAAGGATCCCTATCTGAAGGTGCCGACCGATGCTTTTCGGGTGAATCTGCGGCGGCTGCCGGTGGGAGTGGATCTGGTCTACATTCCGCGCTTCACGGCGGACATCCTGCCCGATCCAATGCGTCTGCCAATGGAGTTTCCGGTGCCGCCGGGGATGATCTTCGCGGGCGTCGAGGAGCCACGCGGAGAATTTGGCGACGGCGAGGTGGCCCTGCGACTCTATCGACGGCTCGGGGCGGGGACGGCTTCGCTCTACGCCTACAAGGGCTACACCAGTACCCCCGAAGCCGCCCGGGTGGACAGTAGCGGCACATTGATGACCGCCTATCACCCGGAGTTGCGGGCCTATGGCGCGAGCATGCGGGGCTCTCTGGCGGGCGGAGTCTATTGGGCGGAAGGCGTCTATCGCGACATTCCGGACAACCGCGACGGTGCCGATCCGATGCTGCCGGTGGAGCGGGCCGATTTGATTGTGGGTTATGAGCGCTCTTTCGGCGAGGCGGCTTCCTGGGAGTTGCAGTATTACGGCGCGTTCGAATTGGAAGACCGGCCGGGGCTGGAGGCGACCGATCGCCACCTGGTGACGCTGCGGCTGGAGAAGCGCTGGTTGGATGAGACGCTGCACCTCTCGCTCTTCGCTTTCCACTCACCGGATGACGAGGATGGCCACGTGCGCCCCTATCTCGCTTACGATTACACGGACGAGATCCAGCTCACCGTGGGCGCCAATCTCTTCTATGGCGACCCGGGAACCCTGTTCGGCGACCTGGATGAGGGCGACAACCTCTATGCGCGGATGCGCTATAGCTTCTGACGCGTAGAAAGTGAGTCGCAAAGGCATCGCGGCCGCTCCCGCCCGGCGAGGGCGAGAGCAGCCGCGATCATGCGTTAATGCCGGCTCGCATCACCGCTGGCGAGAGGGGCCGCATCCGAGTCATCGATGTCGGCGTCGGCTTCGGCGTCGGCGTCGGCCTCCTCCTGGGCAAGGCTGCGATCAAAGCTGATGCCGAGGCGGTCGAGCCGGGAGTAGAGTGTGTTGCGATTGAGCCCGAGCGCGCGGGCGGTCGCCGATACGTTGCCCTTGAAACGGTTGAGTGCCGCCAGGTAAACGGCCGCCGCGACATCATCGAAGGGCAGCACCGGCATCTCCTCAAAGAACACCGCGATCTGGTGCAAAGCGATATCGGCGGGGTCTCCGGGCGGACTGGCGGCCGAATCCGCCAAAGTGCTTTCGGCGGGATCAAGGGGCGGGAGATCTTCAAGGGAGAGTTCCAGCGCCTGCCGCGCAACCACACTGCGCAGCGCACACTCGAGCACGTGGACCAACTCCCGAACATTGCCGGGCCAGGGGCGCCTCACCAATTCAGCGGAGACCTCCGGAGAGAGGTCGTAGCCCTCCCGTTCGACGATCGAAGTGGCCAGAGCGATCAGCCCCTCGGGACGATCGGTGAGGAGTGGAATGGTATATTCGCGGCCGCCCAGGCACTCCAATAGTTCCGGGACGAAATGCCCCTGCTCAATCGCCGCGGCAATGGAGCGGGAGGCGGTGGCGATCACCGCCAGATCGCCCTTGCCGGCGCGGAGGGCGGCCGCCAGGCGCAGTTGCAGGTCGGGCGTGAGGGTATCGACCGCCTCGATCACCAGTGCACCACCGGCCGCGGCTTCGATGGCGCTGCGCCGCGTTGAAGCGATGCCCAGCCCCATGCCGACGTGACCGAATAGACGATGGGCGGCACGCTCACGGTCGCCGCAATCGATCCACAGTGTGCGGCCAAAGTGCGACTTCCGTTTTTCCAGCAGGAATTGAGCCAGGCGCGTCTTGCCAACACCGCCGGCGCCACTCATCAGCACCACCCCGTAGCGGCGGAAGTGACGCAGAAGCGAGCGCCAAACGCGCAGCATGGCAGGGCTCTCGATCACGATCTCCGCGGTGGGCGGCGCCGGCATCGAATGAACAGCGATGAAAGCGGGGGCGGCCAACTCGGCGACACGCTCCAGAAAAGCGAGATCCTCCTTACTGAAGGCACCCGCTTCACGGCTGTCATAGTAGATGGCGGCCACCGTTTCCAGGGGCGCCACGGGGCGCAGCACCGGAACACAGAGAATCGACTGCAGCCCCAATTGACGCACGCTCTTGGAGTTCAGATAGTCGTCGTGCTGCGGAGCCTGGCTGAAGAGAACCGGGGCACCTTCATCCAACACCTTGTTGATGATGGTGCGGCTGACTTCGGCTCGCACCGGCGCGCTCAGATTGGGACTGTGAACAACCAAGGGACCGTCGGCCATGGCAACCGCAGCCGCGCGCAAGTTGCCCTCCCAGTCGAGCCCGGCATCCTGCAGCGAAGCGAGAATCGCCTGGGCCAGAACCTCGTCCCGGGGAACGCCGAAATCGGTGCTCAGCTTGCGCCCCAAACGGGAGCGACAGGCTTCGATGAAGTGATCCAGGCGGGTGCGGAGAAGGGTGGAACGAGCCATGATGGATTCCTCGTTGCAGTGAGCGCCAACCCGAGTAACGTCAACTTTCCGGTGGCGACCGAAAGACGGGCCGCTCTCGATATTGCATGCGATGGGCGTCCGCTCATAGATTAGTGCAGTTGCGCGTTCTCTGAAACGCCGGATTGTCGAATCGGGCGAAGTTAGTTATGAACGCATCGGTGATGGCCCCCGACAGTCGCGACGGCAGCGATCCGCGGCGCGGCAGAAAGAGCGAGACGGCAGTGCAACTCCCGGGTTCAAAAATATCTCTCCACTGGGCACGGACGCTCACCGTGAGTGTCGCGGCGCTGCTCGGCGCCATGGGGTGTGGCGCGCCGGAATCGAAGCCCGGGGCGGTGGAGAGTGGAGTGCCGGTCAATGTGCTCTTCATCCTTCTGGATACGCTACGCCCCGATATTCTCGGTGCCTACGGCGGCAGCCCCAGAGTGGCACCGACGCTGGACTCACTCGCCCAGGCGGGATTGGTCTGCGACGAACTCTACAGCCAGGCGCCCTGGACCCGACCGGCGGTCGGCGCGCTGCTCACTTCCCGCTATCCGCAGGAGTTGGGGATCGACCACGGCGGTCACAATGGGGTGATGCAGGCGCTGCCGGATGAGGCACCCTATCTGCCCGAGGCTTTCCGGGCGGCCGGCTATGCGGTGGCCGCCGTGCAGAGCAACCCGCATCTGAAGATCTGGACCCGCTTCGATCGGGGCTTTCAACCCTACGATTTCATTGCCGAGCGCCACCGCGATGCGTTTCGCCTGCGCGCCGAAGGGCTGCTGGATTCGCTGGCGACCCATGAAGAGCCCTTCTTTCTCTACGTCCACCTGATG
>JALXCG010000503.1 GCA_026991065.1 Gemmatimonadota bacterium
TCTACGCTCGTCACCGCGTGCTCAAGCAAACGCCCGAAATTACCGCCGCGCGCCTGCGCCTGGTCGACGCCACCCGCATCGTCCTGGCCAAGGGCTTGGCCATTCTCGGCCTGAAGGCCCCGGAACGCATGTAATTCAAGGCTAACCGCCGTTTTCAATCCACCTCACGCAACCATCAACGGAGAAACTCCATGCATCGACTGAATACACTCCTTCACACCCTTCTCATCGCCGGGGGTGCGGCGCTCGCGGGTCTGAGTTTCGTCGCCCCGCCGGCCAGCGCGCTGGAGGCGTCTTTCGTCGGCGCCAAGAAGTGCAAGGTCTGTCACAAGAAGGAGGAGGTCGGCAATCAGTATGGCCACTGGCAGAAGTCCGCACATGCCCACGCCTACGAGACGCTCGCCAGCGACAAGGCCAAGGAAAAGGCGCAAACGCTGGGGATCGACGATCCGCAGAAATCGCCCAAATGCCTCAAATGCCATGTCACCGCTTTTCCGGTGATGGATGACCTCGCCAACCAGAAGATCACCCTCGAAGAGGGGGTCTCCTGCGAATCCTGCCACGGCGCGGGCAGCCTCTATAAGAAGAAGAAGACGATGAAGGGGATCGCGGAAGGCAAGATCGACCGCGCCTCGGTCGGCCTGACCAAGCCGGATGAAGCCGTCTGCAAGCGGTGCCACAATCAGGACAATCCCTTTGACAACGGCTTCGACTTTGAAGCCGCTTACAAGAAGATCGCCCACGAGCGGCCGAAAAAGTAACCGGCCCGTCGCGCATCCAATCCCCGGGAGTCTGCTCCCGGGGATTTTTTTTGCTCCCCTCGGGTTAACCCCGCGCAACTACGGACTTTCGGCTATTCTTAGAATGGTTATTGTTCGTCGATTTCCGCCGGCCGAAATCCAGGCTTCCGGCCCCCGTCACGGGTCCTACACGGAGTGAAACCATGCGCGCATCTTCGCTCGCCGCACTCGCGGCAGCTCTTTCCCTTGTTGTACCGGCGTGGATGCCGGCGCAGGCCCTGAGCAACCCCGATCGCACCGTCACCATCTACATCCACGGCTACTCCGGAACCGGCATGGATGTGGACGCACCGGTGGGGCAAGAGATGTTCACGGATGACATCGAACCCCTGCAGGCGATCCTCGACATCCCCAGCGCCGCGGAGGATTCCACCGCGCCCAATCAGGTGGCCGCGGTCGAGTACATGGGCAATCGCCTGCCGAACCCGGACGACTCTTACATCGACTGGGATGACTATTGGGAACTGTACGATCTCTTCCCCCCGCAGGGCGAGGGCGGCATCCCGCTCTACGCTGCTGTCAGCGCCAAATTCCTTCGCCACGTGATTGAGCGCTCCGGGGCAGACGCGGCCAATCTCCTGGGCGTCTCGTTCGGCGGCGCCGTCACTCGCTATCTGATGGCCAACGATGTCGACGGCGTCTGCTCCGATGGGCTGATCGCGCGCTGGATCACGCTGGAGGGAGGAGTCAACGGCGTCTGGATTACGCAAAACCCGGCGGCCCAGCCGATCCTGGAGCTGCTCGGGGAGGACACGATCGAAATCAAGCACATGTCCTACCACTGGATGCGGCGACATGTCGACCCCGGTCAACCGAGCCCCAATTTCCGCTGGTCGCCGCCCAACTGGGGAACCTCGCCCTCCTACCGCAACACCATGATCCACCACGAGATCTCCACTGACTGGAGTCTCAACGCCGGGCTGATCCGCAAGATCGGCCACGTCACCAACGACGGCGTGATCTGCGCCGGTGATGCGGCTCTGGAGCATGTGGTTGATGAGTACGCCTGGAACAACCAGCAACCCACCGTGCAGTATCTCCACGCCATGCACGTGCCGGCGGATCCCCTGCCTGACCATACCGGGCTGGAAGACCACGCCGGTGCCTGGGAGAGCCTGGCCGCCGTCATGAGCGGCAGCCGTCGCGTTACCCTGCGCCTGACCCAGGCGACCGCGCACAAGATTCATGAGGGGCCGCTGCAGGGGAAAGGGGAGTTGATTTTCGAAGCGCAGACCTACTCCCGTTTGGCGGCGGATCTGCGCGAAGTCACCATGCCGATCAACAATCGCAACCTCCGCGACGGTTGCGCGCCGATGCTGCGTTTCGCCAAGGGTGAAACCCGCGACCTCGACGAAGTGCTCCTCGACCAACTGGTCATGGATGACGAAGAGGTTCTCGATGTTGAACTCACGGTCCGCGAACTGGACTGGAGCGATCTGCGCAACTACCGCGTTTTCGAGTCGATCCTCCACCCGAACCGAATCATGGCGGAAGAGAGCATTGCGCTCGACCTGAGCAACCCGGGTCCGATCACCCTCTCCACGGACGAGGTGGACCTCACCTTCGACTTCGACGTAGTGCCGCTCGACATCGTCAATCCGCGAATCAGCAATGTCGAATTGGAAAGCGCCGGCGACCACGCCGATCTCTGGTGGAGTACCGATGAGCCCGCCCGCGGTTCGGTGGCGGTACACGGCGACCATGCGATTCACTTCATTGTGGAGGAGGAAGCGGGGCTGGTCTATGAGCACCATCTCACGATTGACGGCCTGCGGCCCGATATCAGCTACCGTTTCACTCCCCGCGGCGAAGACGCCGGGCGCAATCTGGGCCGCGGCCCGGTGCAAGTGCGCGAAGCGGTTTACGTGACGCCCGACGACCAGTAAGACACCCGCCGCACCCCTCTCCCGCGCGTTCCGCCGGTCCCACCACCACCGCGGGATGCGCGGGAATCAATCGATATAGCCCAACGCGCGCAGGTCACGGCGAATCTCTTCATCCGCCTCGGGGGAGGCCATCGGGGTTGGCGCCACGCGCTGCCCACCCGTCTCCTCCCAGGTGGCAACGCGTGGATGCGGTCGCGCCTCCGGCAACCGGCGCAGCGGGCGCCCCTCCATGTCGGCAGCGGCCGGAATTCCCATCAACTCCAGCAGTGTCGGCGCAACATCCAACACCGAGTAGCCGCGCCGAACCCGTGCCGGCGCCGCCGCGAAAGAGCTGAGCAGAATTCCATCCATGCGGTGAGCACCGGTGAAATCGCCCTCGATCGCCACCGCGGCGAACTGCTTGACCGGGATTTCTCCCCCCCCCGGGAGCGTCACCGCGCTGCCGCCGGAGAGACCGCGGTTGATCTCCACCTCGATCATTCCCGGTTCCGGAACACACTTGGAGAAGACCGGGTTGCCCTCTGTGGTGCGCAAGGCCAGCAGTTCGTTGGCGGCAGCCGCGGCGTCCCACTGGGATCCCACTCCCACGCGTCGTTCGCGCGGATCGTGGCGACCACCGGGAGTCGCATCCCAGAGGGAGCTTCTTTGCCGATCCACGGAGCCATCCGCGCTGCGCCGCAGATGGCCCAGGCGCTCAAAGAGCGGATCGAGCTGCGCGCGCCCGGGATCGCCCAGGCGCACCCCCACCCCGTGGTCGGAGACCGCCAGCATCCGCGCGTTCGGCCCCAGCGCCTGCTCGATCTCATCGAGCCAACCGTCCACCATGTGGTAGTAGTTCACCAGCAGATCCCCATAGGGCCCGGGATCGGCGCCGGCACCGGTGATCTCGTAGGCCCAGCGCGAAAGCGCCGGGCCATGGGCGGCAACATGCTCGCGCCAGTAGCGATGCTGCGCACCATCGGTCCCGCGCAGATAGAGTGCGGCAAAATCCCATGGTCCGCCATGCCGCAGGTAGTGAAGAAAGACCCGCGTCGCCAGATAGTCCCGTTCCACCTCGCGATGGAAGTGGCGCCAGGCCCCGTTCGCCACCGGCGCGCTCGCCGCATCCGGTTCCGGGCCGGCGACACTCTCGACCAACCCCTCGACCCGGCCCTGGTAGTAGTCGACGATCGAATCCACCGTGGCGGTCTCCATCTCCGGCGCCACCCGCTGCTCCAAGGAGCGAAGCAGATAGCGGTCCGAGACCAGGACACCGCCATTCTCCGGCATGGCGGCGGGCCAGGTGACATACCAATTCACCACCAGCGAGCGCCGCCCGGCGGCAGCCGCAATCTCCCACAGCGGTTGTGCCCGACGGTAGCCGGCATTGGCCGGAACCGCGGCATCGCCCTCGAAGACAAAGCCGGTGATTCCATGCTGCCAGGGGCGCTTGCCGGTGGCGATCGTCGTCCACACCGGGGGCGAAAGCGCCGGGTGGATGCTGGAAAGCGGCGCCGCCAGGCCACTTCTGGCCCAGCGGTCGAAGTGGGTATCCGGCCCGGGAAGGGTAGACAACCATTGCCAGCCCACGCCATCCAGCCCCAGCAGAAAAAGCCCTTCGGCCGGCCGCGCGGTGACGGTCGCCGCCGCCTCCGGATCCACGCCGCCATACTGCCTCTGGAGACGCGCCGCCGCGCTGAAGCCCGCGCTGAAAACCAGCGCCGCCAGGCTCGCCCAACCGGCCGCCCGGTAGCAGCGCTGCTCGACCGATGGCGGAATCAGCCACGCGCTGAGCCGGCCGGCAATCAGCGCGACGAGACTTGCCAGGCAGAGCAGAATCAGCGCCCGCATCGGCCGCAGCGCCGGCCCCATCGCCAGCAGTGCCGCTGAACGCCCCCAAAGCCAGCCATGAATCAGCAGATAAGCGGCGACCGTAAGCCCGTTCCACCAGGGGAACAGACGGTGCAGACGGCGGCGCAGGAGCAGCAGCAGGAGCGCTCCCGGCAAGACACCGGCGCCGAGTAGACCCGCGCCAACCAGGAACCGCCCCACCTCTCCGCCGAAAAGGCGTGCGCCGGAGGCCCCAAGAGAAGGAGCCAAGCGGGCCAGAAATACCTCATGGGCGAGCCATGAAGTGTGGCGCAACAGCGGAACCAAGGAGAGCAGCCACCAGGTGGCCCCTCCGATCCAGAACGCGCAGGCATACTGCCCGGCGACAACTCGCCAGGGAGTGAATCGAGAATCGGTCGATTGTGGGTCGGTCACGGGTAGTAGAGCAAAACGTCGCCGGGAAAGAGGTAGCGGAAACCATCCCTCAAGCCGTCGCGCCAGCAGGTCCAGTTGTGCCCATCGTACAGCTCGCGAAAAGCATAGTCATAACCATGCTCTTGCAAAACGTTGAGCAGGCTGCGATTGAAAAAGATCAGTGATTCGAAGCGACCGCAGGTCAGATAGAGACGGGCCGCCTCTTCCGGCTTCCAGCGGGAAAACGAGGCCACGAACTGCTTGATCGGTTCATCGTCCGCCAAGAGTTGCGGATCCCCTTCGGTGGGATGGCGCGGACGCACATCCGCATGAACAAAACTCCCCGATTGGCTGAACACCATGCCGAAATATTCCGGGTAGCGGCTGAAAGTGTGCAGCGAGGTGAGGCCACCGTAGCTGGCTCCCATTAAGCAACGAGCGCTGCGCTCGCGCCGCAGCGGCCACCGCTCCTCGACCATGGGCAGAAGATCGCGGACCAGGAAATCCCCCTGGCGGGGGTCCACCTTGTACTCCACCAGACGGTCGGGAGAGCCGGTCAGAAGCACGATCACATCGGCCATTTCCCGATCATGCAGCAGATTGTCAAGGACCGTTGAGAGAGCGGCGTAGCGCAGATAGTCGGGCCCGTCGTGAACAATCAAGAGAGGATAGGTGCGATCGCTGCGATAGCGGGCCGGAAGATAGAGCAGGAACTCCCGCCGCTCGCCAAATACCCGACTGTCAACACTCAGTTCCAGGATCTTGCCGCGTCGCACCTCGGGGCGCTCGCGGGAAAACTCCGGTGGCCGGTAGTCGGCGCCGGTCACCACCGATTTCTCACCATAGGGGCAGTCGGAGCGGAGCGGATTCAGCGGATCGAGCACGACCTGGTGCGCGGAGCCGCGAACAATCTCCAGCCGATACTCGATGCGCGCAGTGGCCGGCACCTGCATCGGCAGATAGAAGAGCGACGTATCACCCAGGCGCAGAAACTCCTGCATGCTCTCCAGCCCCATGATCTCATGCCGCAGATAGACCCGGTCCACATCGGCGTCGCGAAAAAGAAAGGTGACGCCGTCGCCATCGACCAGGGGCCCACCGCTTTCCGCCAGGAGTTGGTCGATCGCGGCTTCGGCATTGCCGCGAGCCACGGCCTCTTGCAATCGCGCGATCCTCAGCATGCCGCCCCCCATCCCGCCGCCGGTGCCATGGGCACCACCTCACCCGGTTCCAGGGCCCGCTCCCGGCCATCGACGCCGAAGCGGATGGCACTCCCGAGCGGCCCCCGGCTGATGGCATGGGTCGTGTCGCCACCCTCGATCGTGAGCAGCGCCCCCTCGTCCAGACCGATGCAGGTGCCAAGAGGGAAACGCCGCGATATGAAGGCCAAGTGATCGGCGCTGCCCTTGCGGATCCGCTCAGCGTGTTGCGGCAGCAGCAGCATGCCCGGCAGCAGCCCCAGGCCGCGCCCGAGAACCTCGAACGTATGGTGCCGATCCTGATAGGCGTCGTGATAAACGACCACGCGATCGCCCAGGACCATGGCACCCGCCGCACGCGCGACCACGGTGGCCCCGGCGCCGAGCGCCTGGCGCAAGACCGGGCCAAGATCATAGAAATGGAGTCGATTCAGGAGCACCGCAAGATGCCCCCCATAGAGAACAATGGTGGCCGCGCTGCGGATGCGGCGGGCCAGCAGCCGCCGCTGGCGCTGCCAGTTGTCGTTGTTGCGCAGATCCGCCCGCTCGCGGAAATCGGCGTCGAGGCGATCAAGACGCCGCAGCACCCACTCATCCTCCTCGCGGATGCGCTCCAGTTCAGCCCTCAACTCCTCGGCGCCCAGCCGCAGCATCCGCTCCTGGGTGGAGGAATCGGGGCGCCGGCGATCCAGCAATTCGGCGAACGACCATTCCGGATACCACTCCTGCACGCTCGCCAACTGCTGCTTCAAAAGCTGCAATCCCATTCGATTGGCGCGCCGGTACAGCTCCATGACACGCAGCACATCCTGCTGCTTGTGGTGGTAGAGGGCAGCGGTTTCAGGCTCCAGCTCGGCAAAGCGCCGAAACTCGAAATAGACCGAAAGATTCTGTACATTCTCGGCGGCCGCGCCGGGAACCTGCGGGCTTACGCCCATGCGGTAGATCACCTCTTTCAGGTGCGCCTCTGCGAACTCCTCGCCCTGCCAGGCCGCGGTAATCAGCAGCACCTTGCGACTCTTGCGCACCTCCGGATCATCGTGCAGCGGGTGCAGAATCCGCTCCCGCGCGACCTCCAGCAAGCCCGGGTCGCGGCCGCTGCCGCCGTCGATGATGATGCTGCCGTTCATGGGCGCCGGATCCCCGGCATGCCGTCGTAGTAGTGCGAGGCCTGCGCCAGCGCCAACGCCCGACGCTCCGCGGTCGTTCGACCGCGGGTTGCGATCTCGCTAAAGACGTTTAACTCCGGCAGAAAACGCGGCGGGGGTTTCTGGATCGCGATCTCCCGGGCGCGCCCCGCGAGCGCATCGACGTAGAAACCGTGAAAACGCTCGCCCAATTGGCTCATCCGGCCATCGGGAACCGGGTTATTGAAATCGATCGCCCACGGTTTTCCCTCCCGGTCGAGCATGAATTCAACCGAGTTCATCTCGTAGCCGAAGGCACGATTGATGATGCGGCAGGAATCGATCACCTCGCGCCGAGTCTCGGCATCGAGAAAATCCTGCTCCGGCAGATACTCCGAGCGGTCACCGAAGCGGAAAACATATTTCATGGGTAGGATTTCGCGACCGATGCAGAGGCAGCGAATCTGCCACTCGTGAGGGGAATCGACCGCCGCCTGCACAGTCATCGAATCGTTCCCGGAGTTGTTGTAGGCCTCGAGCAGCTCCTGCATGTCGCGGCACTTGCTCACTCCCCAGGCACCCCGCCCTTCGGCCGGCTTCAAGTAGCAGGGGAAGCCGACCTTGCGCATCATCTCCTCCCAGCGGAACTCGCGATGAAAGCGAAAATCGCTGGGAGTGAATCCAGGCGAGGAGCGGGGCGGCAGAATGAAGGTTGGGGGAACCCGCACGCCGAGTCGTCGCACGATCGAATACCCCACATCTTTGTGGGCGATGAAGAAGTGAAACGAGAGCGGATTGTTGATCACGTGAACACCGCGAAAGGCGTGGTTCATGAGGACCCCGCGGGCAATCGGCAGACGATGTGATGCGCGGTCCACGACCAGGGAATAGTGGGTTTCGTAGTCGATATCGAACTCGGTGATCTCCATATGCTCGGCCACCAGCTCGACCTCCTCGCCGTGCCGATCCAGCGCCGGCGGCTGGGCGTTGATCGCTTCGATCAACGCATCGCCGAGACCTTCGGAAAAATAGAGCAGACCGACATAGAACCGCCGCGCCATCGTCCATCTCCAGCAGTTTTGGTGCCCCTACCGCATAGCTCGCGGCCCGGCCGGGCCCAAGAGCAGCCGGCCCTCTCCGGCCGCTCGCCGGGCCAATTCAGCCGCGCCGCAGTTCAACCGCCGGGCGGATCATCGTAACCGTTGCCGCCCTGCCCAAGCGCATCATAACGAAATCCGCGGCCATCGATCTCCGCATCGTAGCGAGTCGGCTCTCCATCACGATCCCGATGAATCCTGGAAAAATGCACCCGGTATTCGTGGGCGCTGACGCTGAACCCCACCCGCCAGAGCGAATCCACGACCCAGCCACCAGCCCCCAGACGCTCGCTGAGTAACTGCCAATCGCCGGTGCCGTTTTCGTCCAGAAAAAACACATAGGGTTCATGCCGCTGGACCGACAGGCGCACCTGCAAGTTGCCCTCCGGAGCGCTGGGGTTGCCGCAAGCCGCAAGCCAAAACAGACCGCAGACCGTAACGGCAACCACTACTTCACGCCGTCCAACCAGAGAATCCAACCATCTCAACATCGCCGAGTGAACCGCTCCTACTCCACAACTTGAATGGTGAAGTCGTCGTTGTCGACCAATTCACCACTGCGGTAGATCCCGACCGCGACCCGATAGCCGCCCAGCGGAACCGTAAGGGGTACCTGCAAACCCACAGTGTAAGTGGATTGCGCCCCCGGCGCAAAGAGGATCGGCGCACCGTCGTAGAGCGATTGCTGGGTTTCCGCCGGCCCGGTCACACTCAGGGCCGCCGAGTCAAAATCAAGACTGGAGTCGCAGGAGTTAGCCACTGTCGCCTTGAATACCAAGCGGTCGCCGCGGGGAATGGTTGCGGGATAGTCGCTCAGGGTAAGTTGCAGATCGCAGATGGCGGTGAACAGCTCATCCGCGCCGATGTCGATGCCGCTCCCCGCGGGCCGCGGATCCCCGTCGAAATCGATGCTCGGAGCAGTCATTGCGGTACCGCGGTCGACGCAGGGCGAGGTGGGCTGGATGTGAAAATCGCCCGTGGCCGGTGCCACGAAGCGCGGATCGTTCTGAATGTTACCCTGGCCGGAAAACCCGCCCTGGATATCGCAGTAATTGGCCGTCGGAGTGCCGGAGTAGACGTCGAATTCACCACCGGCATCGCCCCAGAAGATGCAGTTGACGAAGGTTGGCGAGGACTCCGAAAAGAACGCCCCGCCGCCCGAGGAGGAGACGATGTTGTTGGCGATCGTGCAGTTGCTGATTAGAGGATTGGACTGCGCCAAGGAGAACCCGCCACCGGCGGCGCCGCCGTCATTCTCGACGATCATGCAGTTGACGATGCTCGGGTTCGCGGCGGCACAGACGATGCCACCACCACCGGTGGAACCGTAATTGCCGCGGATGTCGCACTCATGAATCTGCGGCATGCAGTCGTTGCAGGTGATCCCTCCACCGAAAGCGGCGATGTTGTCGACAATGGTGCAGCGGGCGATCTCCATGGGAGCCAAGTGGCAATAGATTCCGCCGCCGCGAAACTCCACCTGGTTGTTCTGGATTTTGCAGTCGGTAACCAGGGGCGCGGAGTCCTTGGCATAGATCCCGCCGCCACCCCCGGCCGCATTGTTGCGAATCAGGCAGTGTTCAATGGTGGGCGAGGAGTTGTCGCGGCAGGTCACGCCACCGGCGCGGTTGTTGGGATACCCCTCACCGAGCCCGCCCGTGATGGTCAGCCCCGCCAGGACACTCTGCCGGGTTTCCCCGCGGTGGAAATAGAAGACCGTTCCCGCCGCTTGCCCGTCGACCACCGTCGCCGCGACGACTTGCGGATTGGTTGGATCGGTGCCGGTGACGCGAATCGCCTTGCCCATGAAGTCGATCTGGTGTTCGAGATAGGTCCCCGGGTGCACCGCCACGACGTCTCCGGCGGAGGCCGCCGAGATCGCGCCTTGAATGGTAGCGACGTCCCCCGGGACGTTGATGGTCGTGGCCACGGCACTGCCGAAAAGCGCGAGTGCGGCACCGGCAAATAGGCTGGATCGAATTTGCAAGTCGTCCCCCTTCGGGTGCTGGAAAGAAACGCGATTTTGAACTCAGGGTGAACGATAACCCGAATGTAGCGGAGCGAATAGAGGGCCGCGCGGAAAACGGGGTGCAATCTCTGCGATCGCGCGGAGTCTGCGACCTCGGGAGTGGACGCTGGCCGCGCAATTGGCCGATAATTGAATGGGTGATCAATGCGCCCGAGGTGACCTCGCCACCTCTCTCTCCTCTCACCTTCTTTCGATTGATCCAAGCTTGAATCTCCTGGGCGAAAACTCCGGTGATCCTGAGCGCGCCGCGGCGCAGCGCATCAAGGGGCGCATTGTCGCCGGGCTGGCCGAAGACAATCTGCGCGGCCACGCACGGCCTTCCAGCGTCAAGCACACGGCGCGCTGCGGGGCAAAGGCCCGGCGGCGCCAGGCCCACTGGCTCGGGGCGAGCGGCGTGGTTCTTCTGCTGGTTTTGCTTGGCATCAACATGCTCGGGAAGAGCGCACCCGACTCCCCCCCGACCGAGTCACCGCACCCGCTATTGGTGCCCCCGGCGATGGCGCTCCCCACCCCGGCACCGCCGGCGGAAGAAGCTGAGCAGTTTCTGCGCGCCGAACGGCAGGTGCCGCTGGCGCAGCTTTTTCAACTGGGGGTCCGTCACATCGTTCTCGATCCGGGCCACGGCGGCCGCGATCCCGGCACCATCGGTCCGCGCACCGGCATCATGGAGAAGGAGATCACGCTCGACATCTGTCTCCAGGCAGCGGCCGAGCTGCGCGCCCGCAATGGGCAACTGAAAATCGATCTCACCCGCACCGAGGACCGCGCCGTGGGGTTGCGGGAGCGCGCCCGTTTCGCCAATGAACGAGGCGCCGATCTCTTCGTCAGCGTGCACATCAACTCCTTCGCCGGCGGCGACTACGGCGGCATCGAGACCTACTACCTGGGATTTCCCTCCGATCCCGATGCGGAAGCGGCGGCCAGCCGGGAGAATGTCGGCGGTACAGCCCGCATCGGCGAATTCGAGGCGCTCATCGCCCGTCTCGGCGCCACTCTTAAGGAGGAGGAGAGTGTGCATCTGGCGGAGCTGCTGCAGGCACGTCTTTACGGCGGCATGCGCACCCTGCGCGGTCCCAAGGTCGGGGATTACGGCGTACGCCGCGCCCCCTTCCTGGTGCTGCTCGACAGCGAGATGCCCAGCGTTCTGGCGGAAGTCTCCCTGATCAACGACCCGGAAGAGGAGGTGCGCCTGACGCAGGCGACCTACCGCGGAGAGATCGCCCACCAGCTGGCGCTGGGGCTGGAAGACTACATCGCCGCCATCGACGACGCGGTAGAGGCTGCTCTTTCCGGCCGCTGACGATTCCACAATCCTCCACCTGATCTTGCGACCTCGTTCCAGTGCGCCGGTTGTAGCGCTCTTTGGCCGTCAGCAAGGAACTGGCGAGTGAGGCGTATCTCAATACGCCGCAGGGAGTCAGTCCCGCGGCCAACGACGCAGATGGGGCCTTGATGGCGGATCGAGGTGATTTTTGCCCTGCCGTTGAACCAACAGGCGACATACAATCCGGGGCGAATGCCAGAAACACGGGGCCGCCACGGCAGTAGGCTGGTACCGTGCTGCTCGAATCCGCATGTCTGAACTTCGCACCAAACATCCGCTCCCCAGTGGCAACGCTGCGGCTGGAGAAGGGACAAAAAGTGGCGGCAAAAAAACGCAAGACCTCCGCTGATCTACTCGTGGGCATCGATCTGGGAACGGCGCGCAGCGCGGTTGTGACTTCCGCCGGCACGGCGATGTGGGATCGCAGCCTGGTGGGGTGGCCCCGCGATCGGGTGGCCAAGAAGCTGATCGGCAAAAGTGTGGTAATCGGCAATGAATGTCTGCAGCATCGGCTGGCGCTGGATGTCACCCGGCCCCTGCGTGACGGGGTGATCCGCAAGAGCACCACGCGCGATGAAGCCGCGATCCATGCTCTGGCGGACCACCTGCTGGAGTTGGTCGGCGCCGACGATGACCAGCGGATCCTGGCAGTGATCGGCGCGCCGGCGGAGGCCAGCGCCTACAACAAGGCCCTGTTGAAAGACGCTTTCGCCGAATTGGTCGATGCGGCGATGGTGGTCAGCGAACCTTTCACCGTGGCGTATGGCTTGGATCTGCTGATCGATGCGCTGGTGATCGATGTCGGCGCCGGAACGATCGATCTCTGCATCATGCGGGGAACCGTGCCGGCGGCAGAGGATCAGCGAACCATTCCGCAGGCAGGGGATTTCATCGATCAGCAGTTCATGGAGCGGTTGCGGGCGCAGTATCCGCAAGCGCAGTTCACCCCCAGCATGGCGGTGCAGTGGAAAGAGGCGCACGCCTTTGTGGGTGATGCACACGCCGGTCCACTGGAGGTCTCCATGCCGGTGGCCGGAGCACCCAGGCAACACGACATCAGCGCGGCCCTGCGCGGGGCGTGCGAGAGTATTCTGCCGCACCTGCGCGAGGAGCTGCGCAGCCTGATCGCCGGCTTCGACCCGGAGTTCCAGGAACGGGTCCGGCAGAATGTGCTGCTGGCCGGCGGCGGGAGCCAGATCAAGGGGCTGGATGCCGCGGTGGAGGAGATGCTCGAAGAGCTTGGGGGCGGCCATGTGCGGGTGGTGGAGGATCCGCTCTTCGCGGGGGCCAATGGGGCTTTGGCGATCGCCCAGGATACCGATCCCGAGGATTGGGACCGGCTGGAGCAGGCGAAGTAGTCGCGGCGAGACTGCGCGCAGAGTCCGGAGCGCCGGCGGCGCGGGGCCGCGCGCCCGGTTTGGACGCAGGTGCGCGGACTGGAGCCTGTGAGCTGGCCGGTTTGGGTTCACGTGAGGCTGCCGGCGGCGGCCTCACGCCCTCTTCGGCGAGATCCCGGCGCGGAGTTGAGCACACTGCACCGAGGGAGTAAGCCCCGCGCGAGATGCGGCAGGGGCGGTGCACTCTTCCCGCAAAAGAGTCGACAGGTGAAGCTCAGCCGACTCGTTCACGCACCTGCTGCGGGATCACACCAAAGCGACGGTCACGCTGCTGGAAATCGCGGATGGCGCGAAAGAGATGCTCTTTGCGAAAATCGGGCCAGGGGATGTCGAGGAAGCAGAGTTCGGCGTAGGCGATCTGCCAGATCATGAAATTGGAGATCCGCTCTTCGCCGCTGGTGCGGATCACCAGGTCGGGTTCGGGGAGGTCATCGATGTAGAGGTGACGGGTGATCAACTCCTCGGTGATCTCTTCGGGTTGCAGGTGGCCGCGGCGCACTTCGGCGGCGAGTCGGCGCATGGCGTCGGTGAGTTCGCTGCGGCCGGAGTAGGAGAGGGCGAGATTCAAGCGCATGCCGCGGCAGTTCTCGGTCATCGCCATGGCGCGTTCGAGGGCCTTGCGCACGGTCGACGGGAGCTGATCGAGGCGGCCCATGGCGACCAGGCGGATGTCGTTTTCAACCATCTCGTCGACTTCGCGCACCAGGTAGTTGCGCAGCAGGCGCATGAGGCCGTTGATCTCGCGCGGCGGGCGGCCCCAGTTCTCGGTGGAGAAGGCGTAGAGGGTAAGGGCGTCGAGCTTGAGTTCAGCGCAGGTGGTGACCGCTTCCCGGACGGCGGTGACCCCTTCGCGATGCCCCATGAGGCGAGGCAGGGAGCGGCGGCGAGCCCAGCGGCCGTTGCCATCCATGATGATGGCGATGTGGCGCGGCAGCGGGCCGGTGGGAGGTGTGAGGTTCTGGCTGGAGCGGGGGGAATTCAACATTCGTCATCCTCGGCGGGTGCGGGGGGAAGATCTACTGGTCGCGGACGGCGTGGATCAGGGCTTCCATGTGATCCAGGTAGCGCTCCAGGGCTTGGCGCCCAGTGGCGGTGAGGAGAAAAATGCTATGTGGCACACGCGCTTTGAAAGTCTTGCGGCATTCGATGTAGCCGGCCTCTTCGAGCTTGCGCGCGTGGACACTGAGATTGCCGTCGGTCGTTTGCAGGAGGGACTTGAGTTCATTGAAAGAGAGCGGCTCGCTGACCGCAAGTGCACTCACCAGGCCCAGGCGGATGCGGCCGTGGATCAGGCGGTCCAGGGGCGGTGCCGGGGGAGGAAGTTGCGGCGCCGGGGAGCCGGTTCGCTGATTCGGTTTGGCCATGCTCAACCTCCGTAGCGGCGGGCGATGACCGCGCCGAAGACCAGGTGGAGGCCGCCGAAGCCGAGGGCCAGGAGAGGATTGCCCCACTCTTGCGGGGCGAAGAGGGCGATCGCGCCAAGGGCGAGAAAGCAGATTCCCATGATCGGCACCAGGCGAATCACCGAATAGGCGCCGCCGGTGACCACGCCGGTGCCGTAAAGCAGGAGCCACATGCCGGGGATGGGGTGCATGTCACGGGCGTGGAGCATGGCCAGGGTGAGCAGGGCGCCGGCTCCCATGGGCGTGCAGAGGCTGAGTGTGAAGCGGCGAAAGGAGCCTTTCCACAGGGAGACCCCACTCTTGCGGGCCTTCATCCAGACGGTGATGCCGAAGATGAGCAGGGCGAGGAGGGCGGCGGAAAACCAGACGCCGAGCCAGCGCTCGGCGGTCGGCTGCACCCAAGCCAGAGCGGAGGCGGCAAGGGCGATCAGCCCCATCGACATGATGCCGCTGCCGGGCAGCGCGGTGGCGGGGGCGGCGGCTTCCATGGCCTGGCGAATGAAACGCAGGTCGTGCACGGCACGGGCGTGCAGGCGGGATTCCAGGCGGTCTTGCGGCGGGAGGGGTTGGGCGGTTGCCATCCGGGCACTCTAGGGAAAAGTGGATTGATTGTGCAAGCACTTTACAATGCAAAGTGCCGTGCCGGCAATGATGAAATAGAGAATCCCTAAGCATACCAGAAAGAACTTGGGCAGAGCGCAGGACCAGGCGAGCAGGGCCCAGGTGCCGTCCTGGCTGCCCAGGAGAAGTTGAATCAGGCCGAAGTTCTCGGCGGCATCGAGCAGCGCGGCAACGATTTGCGCCCAAGCCAGGAGGTTGCCGAGACGGGCGCGCCAACCGTGGGTGGTGGTGGCCAGCAGGGTGCAGGCCAGGCCGATGGCGAGGGCGTAGGAACAGAGAAAAAGGTAATCGACGCCAAGGCTCAACCCCGCCCACACGGCGCCGCTGCCACCCCACGAGTCGAGCATTGCGCGGGCGGAAGCGAGGGTGCGCGCGACTTCGAACGAGATGATGCCGTAAGGCGCGGCGGAGGTGAGCAGGGGAGCGTCCAGCGCGCGCATGACCGCCAGCAGGCCCAGAGTGACCACCGTGGCGACAATCCACACCGAAAACCGCGCCGACGGCGCGATCCAGGCAAAAGGGTGCTGAAAGGCGGAGGGAGTGCGTGGAGGCGTGGCGCGTCGGCTCATTTTTCGCTTTTCTTTGGGGTGGGGGATGGACTTTCGGGGCGCATGCCGACAAACTTGGCCATTTTCAGGCTGACTCACGCGCCACGGGCGGCGCGTCGCGTGCTCACGGTCCGCCGGCGAACCTCTTGCGAAGCACAACCATGACTCTGCGCCTTCTGACCCTCCCCTATCGCTGGATCGAACGCATCATCATGCTGCGCGAGAAACAGGAGTATGCCTTTGCGACGGTGCTCGCTTTCGCGGTTTTTGTCGGGCTGGTGCGGATCTTACTGGAGTTCATGGTCTGCTCGCCCGGTCTTTACGCCAGTTTTGCCGGCTATCTTTCCTACGTGACGTTCTATCTAATGAACGCCTTTCTCTACGCGACGGCGATTCGGTTCATCATCCGGGTCGACTGGCGCAAGAGTATGAACGTGGTGCTGATCGGTGTCTTTGTCGGGATTTTCCCGCCGCTGATCGATACGCTCGTCCTGGGAGTGCATACCTTTCGCTACGCCTACAATTTCTCCTGGCTGGAGGGCTGGCGCTGGCTGATCTACAACCCTCAGGCTCACATCAGCCCGGGCGAAGCGTTCACGCTCTGGTTCACGATCCTGTTGCTGCCACTCTATGTGTGGGTCAAGACGCGCTCCCCCTGGCGCACCCTGGCCGGGTTCGCGGCCGGTTACGCAGTGGTCTTTTTCTATGTGACCGTGGTCGCCTCCGCCGCCGCCTCCCTGCTCAAACTGGGGTTCGTGCCGATGTTGCGGGCGACCGAACGCCCCATGATCGATGGTCTGGAGCGAGCCTGGCGCGCATCGAGCAACCCGGCGGAAGTTCACGCGCTGACGCAGAAGTTGACGGCGCTGCGCTTTCATTATGATGAACTCGCGATTGCGCTGACCACCGCGATTCAGGTGCTGGTCGCGGTGATCGCCTATCTGATTCTCAATCCCCGCCTGGCACGCCATCTGTTGCTGCGTTCGGGCCACTCCCTGCCCTTCGCTCTGCTCACGCTGCTGGGCGCTGCCGCCACCCGCTACTTTGCTCCGGAGATGAGCACCCACTCCTGGGTCGGGCTGGTGCCGGCGCTCTTTGTCGCACTCTGTGTCTTCCACGCATTCAACGTTGCCGTCGTCCAGAATGACCATTTTGATCGCCATGAGGATCGGCGTGGTCCATTGCCCTATCTGGACCTGCACGACATGCACTTTTTCAATGCCAGCATGTGGTTCCTGGCGATAACGGCTTTCAGCGTGCGACCGCGAGTGGGTGCGTTTCTGCTGCTTTTCCAGCTCGTTTCGGTGCTCTACAACTACGACTTCTACCGCGGAAAGCGCTTTTTCCCAGCCAACTACAAGATCGAAGCGATCTGGGGCTGGAGTGCTTTCATGGCCGGCGCCTATACGGTAATTCACCCGCGGGCGGAGGTGCCGGATGCTGTGCTGGTGATGAGTTTTCTGGTCTTCGGCGGCTGGTCGCTCTTCAACGCTTTCAAAGACTACAAGGACATTCGCGAAGACTACCGGGCGGGGATCCAGACCGCCTACGTGCTGCTGAAAAAGCGCGGGCGCTCGCTGCACGCATTCCATTTCTGGCTGCGCCGCCTGATGGCCGTGGGGTTCCTGGTGCCGCTGCCGTTTTTCTATGGCTGGGGCGCGGATCCGAGAGTCTTGATTGGCGTGGGTGTACTTACGGTCGTTCCGTTGTGGTGGGCGCTGGGCCGCGCACCTGTCAAATCAACGGTCGAGATCACGCTCGGCATCGTCAGCCTCTACCTGGCCGCGCTGATTGGACTTTTCGAGATCGCGCTGGCGTAATCCCGCGGAGTGCGCGGCATGCCGCCCGCTGCGGCGCCGGACCGGGAACCGCAACGGAGGCCGGTGCCGATCTCAATCGCCGTGAGCCACCTGGAAAGCGGGCCGCTGCGATAGGTTCTTGACGTAGGCGGAGAGGACCGGCTGGTCCTGCAGAAGGCCGCTGGCACCGGCCCATGCACAGATCGAACCGATCATCACATCGGCCGCGGTGAACCGGTTTTCGACCATGAACTCCTTGTCGTGGAGGACACTGGAGAGCACCTGGGCCACCACCGAGAACTCCTCGCGAGCACTCTTCAGTTCCGCCGCGCTGCGCTGCTCCGGCGAGAGCATGCGGGTGTGCAGAAGCGCGCGATAGACTGGCGGTTCAGCTGTGCTGAGGGCAAAGCTCATCCACTGGTAGTACTCACCCCGACCGGGAGCGGCGAGGGCGGGAGCCAAGTTCTTTTCGACGAAGCGGTCGGCCAAATACATGCAGATCGCGGCGGATTCCCACATGGTCACGTCACCATCGACCAGCGCCGGAACCCGTACAGTGGGATGAATCGCTCGATAACCTGCTTCAATCCGATCGCGGTGCGCGCGTGGCAAACGGATCAGCTCGTAGGCAACGCCCATCTCTTCGAGCAGCCAGCGCGGCCGTGCGGCACGCGTCATGGGCACATAGTATAGCTTGATCAAGAAATAGCACCATTCAGGGGTGGAAGGAGCAAGCTACCGTCGCCGTTCCGGTAGGCGCGACGGCGGCAGCGTTGACGAATGCTTCACAATCATACGCCAAGTCGGAGAATCTGTGGGG
>JALXCG010000504.1 GCA_026991065.1 Gemmatimonadota bacterium
GGCGCCCCCGGCGAAGGTTGAAGCGCTCGGCACCTATGGCGGTGTCTTGGTACGCTGGGCGCGCAATCTGGAAACCGACCTGCAAAGCTACCGCCTGCTCCAGCAAGCGCCCGGCGGCGAGTGGCAGGTCGCCATCGACCCGTTGCTGGTCCCCTACGGCGTGATCCCCACCGCTGAACCGATCCGCGCCGCGGTGCTGGCGATCGACCTCTACGGCAACGTCTCCGATACCCTCTTCACCGACCTGATCGCCCCCCGCCCGGACGAGGCCGCCGCGCTGCCCCTCTATGAACTCCAGGTCGCACCCGAGGACCTCGCCCTGCTCAATAACGACGCCACCCTCAATATCCAGGTCAGCGGAGCGCTGGAGATCGCCGGCGAGGTTCGCGACAGCGTGACGCTCGAATATCGCGGCAGTGCCCAACGCCGCGCCCCCAAGAAGTCGTGGAATGTGAATCTGCACGACAATCCCCCGGTCCACGACCACTCCCGCCTGGTCCTGAAGGCGACCTGGGTCGACCCCACCATCCAGCGCGAACTGCTCACCACCGATCTGCTCACCCAGATCGCCGCTCCACACGCCGGCACTTTCCCCATTCGGCTCGCCCTCAATGGTGTTTACACAGGCGTCATGCTCGACATCGAGCGTCTCGACGAGGAGTTCATCGCTCTCCAGGGCTGGGACCCGGCCGGCAGCTTCTACCGCATCAACAACACCCTTCCCGTTCTGAATACGGTCGAAGCCTACCGCAAGCAGATCGAAGCTGCCGGCGCCGGTGATTGGGAGCGCAAAGACATCATCGCCTTCGTCGAGGGAGTGAACCGCACTCCGGATGCCGACATCCTCCCCTGGCTGGAAGCCAATCTGGACCTCGATACCTACCTGGATGTGATCTGCCAGAATGCGGTCAGCGCCAACGAGGATTGGCTGCACGACGACTACTACCTTTATCACAATCCGGCGGATGGTCGCTGGGTTTACCTGCCCTGGGATCTGCACGAGAGTTGGAATCAGATCCACCGCGACATCGACGCGGGCACCCACGACAACCCGGCTCTCTTCGACTGGAACCGCCTCTTCGACCGGGTACTCTCGGTCCCTTCGCTGCGCCGCGCCTACACCGAACGCCTGGCCGCCCAGATCACCACCGGCCACCTTACTCCCGAGGCGATGCACAACACGCTGCTCGACCGCACCCTGACAATGTGGCCGGAGATGGACCGCGACACCAACAAATACTCGCGTGAAACCTTCCCCCCTTATCTCACCGCGTTGCGCAAGCTGGATTCCTTCTTCGCTCCACGGGTGGAGTACCTGCTGGAGGAGATCGATCGCTATGCGCCACCGGAAGAGGTCTACATCAAGCTCGCCGAGCTGCTGCCCGACCCGACCGGCAGCGCCTTCACCCAGGTCGAAATCGAAAATTTGGCGACGCGCGACTTCGATCTGAGCGGATTCGCCCTCACCGACGACCGCCACGACCCCGGCAAATGGCCGATCGCCGCCACCACCATCAGCGCCGGCGGCCGCATCGTGGT
>JALXCG010000505.1:0-8017 GCA_026991065.1 Gemmatimonadota bacterium
CTATCTGGTGGTGGGGCGCCCGATTCTGCAGGCGCGGGAGCAGCGCGCGGCGGCGCTGGCCATCGTCGCGGAGATGCGGGCGGCGGAAGACTGACCGTTTTCGCGGGCGTAGCGGCCGGGGCGGCGGAGGAAGAATTGGTACGGGGTCGTGGTTGGCTCTGGTAAGATTCTTAGCTTTGTTACCCGGGTCTGCTTAAACACCGTTTTCGGAGCAAATACCGATGAAAAAAATCTGCGTTGTCGGCGCTGGCTATGTCGGCCTGGTCACCGCCACCTGCCTGGCTGATCTGGGCAACCAAGTGATCTGCGTCGAGAGCGATGAGGCGAAACTCCAGGGGCTGCGCGAAGGCGTCATGCCGATCTTCGAGCCGGGCCTGGCCGAACTGGTGGAACGCAACCGGGCCGAGGATCGTTTGCGCTTCACCCGGTCGATGCGCGAGGGGGTGCAGGCATCGGACGTGATCTTTGTCGCGGTCGGAACGCCGCCGAAAGAGGGTGGCGGGGTCGACCTGCGCCATGTCGAGGCGGTTGCCAACGAGATCGCCGAGCACATGAACGGTTACAAGGTGATCGTCAACAAAAGCACAGTGCCGGCGGGAACCGGGGCCTGGATGGATGAGCTGATCCGCAAGAAGCAGCGGGAGGAGTACGATTTCGCCATCGTCTCCAATCCCGAGTTTCTGCGCGAAGGCTCGGCGATCGCGGATTTCAAGGCGCCGGATCGGATTGTTCTCGGTTGTGCTTCGCAGCGCGCGCTGGACATCATGCGCCACATCTATGAGCCGCTGGCGACGCCGCCCATGGAAACCCCGATCATCTCCACCAACGTGGAAACGGCGGAGATGATCAAATACGCGTCGAACGCTTTTCTCGCCACCAAGATCAGTTTTATCAACGAGATCGCCAATGTTTGCGAGCGCGTGGGGGCGGATATCGACACGGTGGCCAAGGGGATGGGGATGGACGCCCGCATCGGCCCGCGCTTTCTCCACGCCGGGATCGGTTACGGCGGTTCCTGTTTTCCGAAAGACACCGAGGGGCTGCTGCACATCGCCAAGTCGGTCAACTACGACCTCAAGATTGTCAGCGCGGTGGTCGCGGTGAACGAGGCGCAGCCACTGCGCGTGATGCACAAGCTGCGGCGCGTTCTGGGGGATCTGAAGGGGCGCACAATCGGCTTGCTGGGGCTCTCCTTCAAACCCAACACCGATGATCTTCGCGAGGCGCCCTCCGAGCGCATCGTGAAGGCGCTGGTCGAAGCCGGGGCCACGGTGCGCGCCTACGATCCGGTCGCCGGGCGCGAGGCGTTGGCGGCGGGCTGGGAGCTGGTGCTCTGCCGCAGCCCCTACGAGACGGTGGAGGGGTGTGATGCCGCGATTGTGGTGACCGAGTGGGACGCTTTTAAGGAGCTGGACATGGAGCGGTTGCGTGAGGTGATGCGCGCGCCGGTCATTATCGATGGCCGCAACCTTTACGATCCCGCCAAGTTGCGTGACGCGGGATTCCACTACGATGCGTTTGGTCGCGGAGGTTCCACAGCATGAAAGGTGTGATTCTGGCGGGGGGCCTGGGCTCCCGGTTGCTGCCTCTGACCCGCGTGACCAACAAGCATCTGCTGCCGGTCTATGACAAGCCGATGATCTTCTATCCGATCGAGGCGCTGGTGGATGCCGGGATCGAGGAGATTCTGATTGTCACCGGTGGTGATTCGGCCGGTGATTTCCTGAAACTGCTGCGCAACGGAAAGGACTTCGGACTCAAGCGGATGCACTATGCGTATCAGGAGGGCGAGGGCGGGATCGCCGATGCGCTGGCGCTGGCCGAGGACTTCGCCGAAGGTCAGCCGATCGCGGTGATTCTCGGCGACAACATTGTCGAGAAGGGGATCGCCACGGCGGTTGCGCAGTTCCGGGCCAATCCGGTGGGCGCGCAGATCCTGCTCAAAGAGGTGCATGATCCGCAGCGTTTCGGCGTGCCGGAGATCGAAGGCGAACGCATTGTGCGGATCATCGAGAAACCGCTTGATCCACCCTCCAACTACGCGGTGATCGGTGTCTATATGTATGACGCCAGCGTGTTCTCCATCATCGACGGGCTCGAGCCTTCGGCGCGGGGCGAGCTGGAGATTACCGATGTCAACAACTACTACATCGGGCAGGGCACGATGCGCTATTCGATCCTCGATGGTTGGTGGACCGACGCGGGAACTTTCGATTCGCTCCTGCGCGCCACCAATCTGGTTGCCAAGGCTCGGGGGGGTGGTGCCGGGGGAAGCGGCGAGACGGGTTGAGCGGCGGAGTTCTCCGGCCATTGCCGAGGAAGTGAGTCTGGTATGCGCATGCGGCGCACAATCGGTCAGGTTGTCTTTTGTGTGAGCTTGATGAGCGCAGTGACCGCTGCCGCGGCGGCCGCCGCGGTTCCGTCTCTGCTGGATCCGGGGGGGGCATTGCAGCCGTTCACCGGGCCGGTGGATGCGACGCTGGGCCGTCCGGAGCCGACCACGCTGGCGGCGGGGCCGGTGGATGCCGAGACCTATGTGCTGGGGCCGGGCGACCAGTTGGAGATCCTGATTCTCGGCGAGGTCGAGGAGCGCCGTTTCGAGTGGGTGGGGTCCGATGGCGCTCTGACCGTTTCACCGGCCGGCGCGATTGATGTGGCGGGCATCACGTTGGCTGCCGCGCAGCAGGAGGTGGCGCGGATCCTGGAGCGCTATTACCGCGGTGCCCGGGTGCAGGTGCGATTGCGCAATCTGCGGACTTTTCGCGTGCGGGTGGTGGGCGCGATCGACCATCCCGGGGAGTACTGGGCGACCCCGTTGACCCACGCGGCGGATCTGCTGGCCGAGGCGGAAGGGCGGGCCACGGTTGGCGCCAATGGTCTGCGGGTGGCGCTGCCTCCGACTCAGGAGAGTTCAACGGCGGCCCGTCTGCGCAATGCGGCCGCGTCGGAGGCGGGTACGGCGTCGGCGCGCGCGGCCACTGCCGGCAGCGCGGCGGGCAGAGCGAGTGGAGGCACGACGGCGGTTGAGATCCCGGCGGAACCGGCGATGGCGCCGCCGATGCACCGGCGGGTGCTGCTGCTGCGCGCCGGCGAAGAGCCGCTGGCCTTCGATCTGGCGGCGGTTCGTTTGGGTTGGCCGGGGGCGGTGGATCCTCTGCTGCGCGGTGGTGATGTTCTTTCGGTGCCGACTCAGCGGGATTTCGCGCGGGTCGAGGGGGAGGTCTTCATGCCCGGCGAGGTCGAGGTTCTGCCGGGCGACACCGCCGCCGATTTGATCCAGGTGGCCGGCGGGGCGCGACCGGGTGCGTCCGATTATGTTCTGGTCAAGAGTGGCCCGGAGCGGGGTGTCGAGGGGGGGCGGGTACTCTCCAATCGCGCGCGCGCCGCGCTGGTGCCGGTGGGTGCCGGCGACGTGGTCTATGTGCCGGGTGATGGCGCGCGGACTCAGGGGAGCGAAGTGACGATCGAGGGCGCGGTTCTTTTCCCCGGTCCCTATCCGCTGCTTTCCGGTACCGATACGCTGCGCGACCTGTTGCTGCTGGCGGGTGGTTTCACCACCGCGGCGGAGCCCGGCGAGGTCTACATTCTGCGCGAAGATCGGCAGCGCTTTGACCCGGATCCCGGTGCGTTTTCGGCGGCGCACACCACGCCCAACGTGCTCGATGAAGAGGATGTCGAGTATATGCTGCAGCGGCGTTTTCTCGGCAAGAGAGTGGTGCGTGCCGACCTGCGGGATCTGGATGCGCCGGCTCTGAATCCGCTGCTGCGTCCGGGCGACGTGATTCATGTGCCGCGTGCCGATGACATGGTCTATGTGGCCGGCGCGGTCGCCAATCCGGGGGGATTCGCGCGCGTCGAAGGGGCCGATTTCGATTACTACGTGGAGCGCGCCGGCGGCCGGACGGGGCAGGCGGATTGGCGCCACCGGCGGCTGATCTCCGGGGCTACCGGGCAGTGGCGGCACGCCGGATCGGTGCGCGAGATTCACGCCGGTGACACCCTGTGGATTCCGGCCCGCAAGGAGCGTGACTGGTGGGAGACGTTCCGCGAAGGCGTGGCGGTTGTGGCGCAGATCGCGACGATCTATCTGGTGATCGATCGCTCCCGCTAGGAGCCTTCGACCCGATCCAGGATCGCCAGGCCGGCGGAGGTGGCGATGTAGGCCCAGTTGCCGTCCGGGTCGAAGGCGACGGCGGTGGTGGCTGCGGCCGGCAGGCCCGCCGAGAGGTCGTAGCGGGCCATCTCCCGCAGTGTGTCACGCGCCAGAACCGAGACGCCGGCTCCGGTGGCGACCCAGGCAAAGCCGAGTGGCCCGAAGGTCACGTGATTGACATTGGGGCTCGCCAGAGTGGGGGCGCGGGTGAAGAGTCCGTCGCGAATGACGATCAGGCCGTCGTTGGTGGCGACCCAAACGGCGCCATCGGCATCGCGCGTCAGGTGTTGAAAGGTGGTGGAGGTCAGAGCGGGGTTGTCTCCGGGAAGGAAGGCGGTCCATTCATCATCGGCGGGGTCGGCCGGTGTGCCGCCGTCGTCCCAGCGATGCAGGCCATCTTCGCGGACTCCGACCCAGCGCACCCCGGCGAGTGCTTCGCTGATGCCGCCGATCCAGCCGTCGGTCTCGAAGGCGCCGGAGCCCAGACTCATGGTGGAGTTGCTTTCGGTCCAGTGGATGCAGGGATCCTGCGGGAAGGAGGGCGGGATGCGCAGGAGACCATCGGCGTGCGCCAGGCCGACCAGCAGGCCGCCGCCCGGGTCATCGCCGCGTACCGTGGTGACGAAGGTCGACGGGAGACACCCCTCCGCGCCGGTGAAGACGCTCCAGGCAGCCAGCGATTCCAGGTCGTCCAGGCGGGCGACCCCCTTGAACCAGGAGGCAAAGAGCGGGTGGCCGGCGGTGTCGGTGTCGAGCTGGGCGCGGTCGGAGCCGAGGCGGATCGGCGCGTCGAGCCGCTCCTCGGTGGCGTCGGGGGTTACGCGATAGCCCTGGCCGCGGTGTTCAGAGACGAACGCGTTGCCGGCCGGGTCGCTGACCACGCCATCCAGATTGCGCCCCGCCAGGGCGGTGGCGCGGTAGAGAAACTGGGCTGGAGCCGCGGGTGGGGGCGGCGCGCTGCTGCTTTTGCAGCCCGCCGTGCCCAGCAGGCCGAGGGCAAGCGGGAGGGCGACCACCGGGAGCGGAGCGCGGCGGATGTTGTGACTGGGGGCGCGGTGTCCAGAGGGAGGGAGCATGGCGATCGATTCGTCGTCGGGGTGCGGGGAGAGAAAGGGAGTGCCGGTGCGGCGTGCAAGGCAGCCCAATTTATCACACTGCGGGGATCCCGGGAGGTTTGGGCGCGTCGCGGATCGCGGCGATCGCGGTCGATTGCAAATGACCCGGGTGATCTCCACAGTGGGGCCGGCGGCCGGTTTGGCCGATGAGATGAGCATGATGGATATTCTTTCGCCAATGAACATCGCTTTGGAGATTCTGCTGGTGACCGGCGGCGCCGCCGCAATCGGTGCTGTGCTGATTCTCGGCTGGGGTGTGCTGGTGGAGCGCCACTGGTGGCAGGAGACCCGGCAGCGCGTGGACTGCCGGAGCCCCGGGCAGTCCACCGCCGGCAGCGGCCGGGTGCGGATTGTGCTGCTCTCCGACTTTCATCTGCAGCGGGGAGCCCGCCTGGATCCTGCTCTGGTGGCGCGGGTGAACGCGTTGCAAGCGGATCTGCTGCTCCTGGCGGGAGATTTCATCGACGATGATCGCGGGATCGCCGCCTGTGGGGCGGCGCTGGGCGGATTGCGCGCGCGCTGTGGTGCCTTCGCGGTGCTCGGCAATCATGACCATCTGCGTTATGGCGTGAGAGACATGTTTCGCAACGACCATACGCCCGCGGGGCGCAACAACGTTGCGGCGCTGGTGCGCGCGCTGGGCGAGGTCGGGATCCGGGTGTTGGTCAACGAGAGTGTGCGCATCCGCGTGGGCGCGGTGTCGGTCCACCTGCTGGGCCTGGGGGATCAACTGGCCGGTGCGCTCGATCTGCCACGGGCGCGGGCACGGTTTCGCAACGGCGCGCGAATTGTCGGGCCGCGGATCGTGCTCGGGCACTCGGCACCGCCGCTGGAGGAGTTTGAACCGGATCATCGCACCATCGGCCTGGCGGGACACACCCACGGGGGGCAGATCCGGATTCCCCGGTTCAGCGACTGGTGGCTGAAGCGGCGTCTGCAACTGGATCATCTGCGCGGCTGGCGCGAGTCTGCTCACGGCGGGCGGGTCTACGTCAATCGCGGCATCGGCACCTCGCGGCTGCTGCCGATCCGGGTGAACGCCCGCCCGGAGCTTGCAGTCTTCGATCTGGTGGCCGATGCTTGCCCATCCCGGTCGCGGAGTGAGGCGTGGGCAGAGGAGCGCAGTCCCGCACTTGCGGCGGAAGATTCCGCGCCGGTCGCGTAGACTACCAGGCAGCGCTCCTCCGCCTGGGGGCAACTTCGTACCCTGGATCTCCGTTGACGTCAGCTGTTCACACCACCAACTCCGCTCCCGCCACGCGCTCCGCGACCGACTCTCGCCCTCTTGGGTTGGTCTGGCGGCATGCGCGTCCCTATTGGCGGCGGTACACCGCGGGCGCCGTGCTGCTGGTTCTCACCAATGGCCTGGCGGCTGCCATTCCCTGGCTGATGAAGGTGGTCTTCGAGAATTTCGAACGTGGCGAAGCGGCGCTGAAGCCGATCCTCGGCATGGTGGTCGCCGCCGGCGCCATGGCAGTGATTCGCACCGGATCACGGATCTGCATCCTGGGGGCAAGTCGCTACGTCGCCGCCGACCTGCGGGAAACGGTGTTTTCTCATCTGCAGTCGCTTTCCCGCTCCTTCTACGATCAGGCGGAATCGGGTGACCTGCTGAGCCGGGTGACCGGTGATGTGCAGTTGATGCGTGGCCTCACCGGTTTTGGCGCCATGAATCTGCTGAATGCCGCCATTGCGCTCCTGATCGCCACCACCATGATGTGGCGCATCGACCCCTCTCTGACTCTGCTCGCCTTCGCGCCCTTCATCTTCGTTGTTGGTGCCGCCCGCTATCTTTCGCGCCGGGTGTTTCGCCGCACGTTTGCCGCGCAGAAGGCGCTTGCGGCGATGGTTGCTTATGTAACAGAGCGCTTTACCGGGTTTTCCGTGGTTCGTACCTATGGCCGCGAAGATGCCACCCGGGCCGGTTTCGAGGCGCGCAACCGGCTCTATTTCGATGCCACCCTGGCCCTGGTGCGGGCGCGCGCGGGAATGGTGCCACTCTTCTCGCTGGTCGGTGGCATCGGAACGGTGGCGATTCTCTGGTTCGGCGGTGAGCGAGTGGCGTCCGGGCAACTCTCGCTCGGCGATTTTGTGGCGGCGTCCGGTTATCTGGCGATGGCCGCCTGGCCTTCGGTGATGGTTGGCGGAATCATCAATCTGGTGCAGCGGGCGAATGCCGCGGCGCAGCGCCTGGTCGAGGTGCTCTCCACCGAGTCTGCGGCGCGGCCACACGTTTCCGGCGTGCTCGAAAACCCCGGCGGTGCCGGGATCGGCATCGAGGTGCGCGATCTGAGTTTTGCCTACCCGGTGGGCGGCACCCGGAAGTTGGTACTGGAGCGGGTGAGTTTCCACGTAGACCCGGGAGAGGTGTTGGGCATCACGGGGCCGGTGGGGGCTGGCAAGACCACCCTCATCTCACTGCTGCTCCAGCTCTATCTTCCGCCCCGCGGGAGCATCTTTTTCGGGGGGGTGGACCTGTGCGACATCTCTACCGCTTCGCTGCGGCAACGCGTCGCGGCGGTGCCGCAGCACGCATTCCTTTTCGATCGGACCTTGCGGAGCAATGTGAGTTTCGGGCTCGATCGCCCGCTCTCGAATGCGGAGCTGCGGCGCATCGGTGCAATTTCGGGATTGGCGCGGATCGCGGAGGAGATGCCGGCCGGCTTCGAGACGGTGGCCGGCGAGCGTGGTTCCGCGCTCTCCGGCGGGCAGCGCCAGCGCGTTGCCCTGGCGCTGCCCGCCGGAGAGC
>JALXCG010000505.1:8027-18266 GCA_026991065.1 Gemmatimonadota bacterium
CACGAGGATCACTGTTCTGCCGCCACCGAGGACGAGGTGTTGGCCTCGCTGCGTGCCCACGTTGGCGGCAGAACAGTGATCCTCGTGTCACATCGCTCCACGTCATTGGCCCTTGCCGATCGGATTCTGGTGCTGGATGGCGGGCGCGTCGCTGAAATCGGCACCCATGCGGAGTTGCTGCGCAACGGTGGTGTTTACGCCCGGCTGCACGCCCGAACGGTAGAGGAGCGGGCCCTGGAGGATGCGTCATGAACGTCGGAGGTGCCCATGCGGGTTGACGCCGGGCTGGCCGCTCCGGACGATCAGCCGGGGGCCGGGCAGTTGGACTACCGGATTTTTCGGCGTTTCGTCGGCTATGTGCGCCCCCATTGGCGGCACCTGACGCTCGCGCTGGTTCTGTTGGCGGTTCTCTCCGTCGTTCAGGTGGTGCAGCCGTGGCTGGTCAAAGAGGCGATCGATGGCCCCATCCGGGCCGGGGATCTGCTGGAGCTGCGCCTCTGGGTGATCGCCTATGTTGCGACACTGATTGCTGAAGCGATTCTGCGCTACTTGCAGATTGTCGCCCTCCAGGGAACCGGGCAGCGGGTGCTGCGCGATCTCCGGACCGAGGTCTTCGCTCACATCACCGAACGCCCCATGGCCTTCTTCGACCGCAACCCGGTTGGCCGTCTCATTACCCGGGTCACCAGCGACGTGGAAGCCTTGAACGAACTCTTCAACCAGGGGGTGATGGCGGTCCTGGGCGACCTCTTCAAGATGGTTCTCATCGCCGCGGTCATGCTCTACATGGCGCCGGCCCTGAGCCTGGTCGCGTTCGGCGCGGTGCCGCTGCTGCTCGCCCTCACCTTCTTCTTTCGCGCGCGGATTCGCAAGGTCTCGCGCCGGGTGCGGCTGCTGCTCTCGCGCCTGAATGTGTTCCTGGCCGAGAGCCTGGCGGGGATGGAAGTGACCCAGCTCTTTGCCCGCGAGGAGCGCGAGTTGCGCCGTTTCCGCGAGGCCTCGCGGACCTATCGCGATGCCGAACTGCGGGGGGTCGCGCTGGAATCGCTCTTCAGCGCCCTGGTGGAATACGCCGGTGTGCTACTCACTGCCGGCCTGCTGTGGTTTGCCGGCGGGCGGATTCTCGCCGGCGCCATGACCTTTGGCGCCCTGGTCGCTTTCATAGACTACATGCGCCGCTTCTTCGAGCCGCTGCGGGATCTGTCCACCAAATACGCCGTGCTGCAGACCGCCATGGCGTCCGCCGAGCGGGTCTTCGCCGTTCTCGACGATCAGTGCGCCCTGCCCCAGGAGAAACGGGTCACTCCGCGGGAACCGCTGCGCGGTCGGGTGGAGTTCGACCATGTCTCCTTTGCCTACCGCCCGGAGGAGCCGGTGATTCGTGACATCTCTTTTGTCCTGGAGGCGGGCGAGCGGGTTGCCATTGTCGGTGCGACCGGTTCCGGAAAGTCGACCCTGATCCGCCTCCTGGCCCGGCTCTACGACGTCGACCGGGGGGCGATCCGCATCGACGGCATCGACATCCGCGATCTCGACCCGGCCACCGTGCGCGCTGCCCTTGGGGTGGTCACCCAAGAGGTTTTTCTTTTTACCGGCAACATTGGCGACAACATCGCCCTGGGCGCCCCGCTGGAGGATCCCGATCCCGCCTCCGCCGCCGCTCGCGCGGCCGAACTGGTGGGGCTGAACCGCTTTCTCGAAGAGCGCCCCGGTGGCATGGAAGCTCCGGTCTGGGAATCCGGTGCCAATCTCTCCGCCGGCGAACGACAACTCATCACTTTTGCCCGCGCGCTGGCCCGCGATCCACGCATTCTAATTCTCGACGAAGCCACCGCGAGTGTCGATCCGGCGACCGAGCAGTCGATCCAGGTCGCGATTCACGAACTGCTCGCCGGCCGCACCGCCATTGTGGTCGCTCACCGCCTCTCCACGGTGCGCGAGGTGGACCGCATTCTGGTCCTTCATCATGGTGCCCTGGTGGAGATCGGAACCCACGATGAGTTGATCGCCGCCGGCGGCATCTATCATCGTCTGCACCGACTCCATTTCAATGACGGCGATCGCAATGCCGGAGCGGAATCGCGCCCCTCCGCCGCCGGCGCCGACGCAGCCTCCGCCCCCACTTCCGATTCCGCCTCCGCACCCGGCCGGGGGATCCAACCGTGAGTGCTCCCCAGCCCCCGGGCGGCGCCGATTCCTCGCCGCGGCGCTTGCCGAGCGCGTCACCGGCGTGGCGGGCGGCCTTTGCCGCCATTCTGCTGGTCGCCGCCTATCTCCGCTTCTCCTCTCTGAGTTTCGGCTTCCCGGACTGGTTCGCGCGCCCCGACGAAGCCAATGTGACCACCCGCGTCATGCGCATGCTCCTGGCCGGCGGCTATTCGCCGGAGTTTTTCGAGTATCCGGCGCTCTGGCTCTACCTGCTGCGCGGCCTCTTCGCCGTGGGGTTCCACCTGGGTGAGTGGGCCGGGCGCTGGAGCGATGTTGACGGCTTCATGACCGCCTACGTGCGCGACCCGAGCCCGTGGCTGCTGACCGCGCGCATCGTCGCGGCCGGCAGTGGCCTGCTGACCGTCGCGTTGATTGGGCGCTTCGGTCGGCGGCTGGGAGGCAGCGGCCTGGTGGCGGCGCTGGTCCTGGCGGTGGCGCCGCTGCACGCCCGCGATTCCCATTTCGGTGTCACCGATGTTCCGGTAACCCTGCTGCTGCTCCTGGCGCTGGTCTGGGCGCGGCGCCTGCAGGTGCCGCACCCGCGGCGCCGTGATCTCTGGATCGCCGGGCTCTGGGTGGGGTTGGCCGGCGCCACCAAGTACAACGCCGCGCTGGTCGGCATCGCGCCGGCAGCGGCCCTGTGGCTGGCCACTCCCGAGCGCCGCCGGGCGGCCACCCGGATCGCCGGGGTCGCCACCGTCGCGGTCGCCGTCTTCTTTCTCACCAATCCCTATGTCCTGCTCGACCACAGCCTGTTTCGCGAGCATTTTGCCTTTCAGGCGCGGCACATGCTGGAGGGGCACGGGCTCGATCTGGGGCTCGGATGGATCTACCACGCCACCGATTCACTGCCCCGTGCGCTCACCTGGCCCCTCTTTGCGCTTTCTCTGGCCGGCGTCGCCGTGGCCCTGCTGCAGCCCACGACGCGGCGCCAATATCTCCCGGCGCTCGCTTTCGGGCTTCTCTACTACGCCGCCATGGGCCGCAGCCGGACCGTGTTCTTTCGCTATGTGATCCCGCTTCTGCCGGTGTTGGCCCTCACCGCCGACTGCGCCGTAACCGCCGCTCGCGACCGGCTCAAGCGCCGTTTCCGCAACCTCTCCAGTGCCGCGCTCAACAGTGCCGTCACCCTGCCGCTGCTCCTCGCGGCCTTGCCGGCGGCGGTAACCACGTTTCAGATCGACCGCATCCTGGCTGCCACCGATACCCGCGAACAAGCTCGTGCCTGGCTCCTGGAGCATGTTGCTCCCGATGAAGGCGTGGTGCTGGCAGGCGGTGCGATCTATGGCGAACCCCGCCTGCACGGCCCCGAATGGTGCCAGATTCTGGAACTTGCGCGCGAGCCCACCCACTGCTCAGATCCCGCGCCTTTCCCGACTCTGCGCCTGGTCGACCCCCGCGCCGGCCTTGCCGGTCTGCCCCGGGATCGGTTCTCCTGGGTTCTTACTCACGAGCATCCACTGATGCGTTATTCGGCCCTGCATTTCAAGCTCCGCGCTGCTTTGGAGCGGAGCGCCGAGCAGGTTGCCCTCTTCGCCCCCGCCGCGCCCTCGGGTGACGCTCTGGCGAACGCCGTTTTCGATCCGATCGACGCTTTCTACGTGCCGATCGCGCGCTGCGGGGGCATCGACCGCCCCGGTCCGACAATCCGCATCTGGCGCCTGCGCTCCGCCACCGGCACTCCCCGATAGGCGTGTTCTTTTGTCGCAGAAGGGGCTCCCCGCGATCTGAAACGCGTGCTAGCCTTCCTCGAATCCGCTGCTTCCGGCATGCTCATGAACAGCGTGTGTCCGGGGAGCCTTGAATCATCGAGCTGCCGCCTCCATCTGGCAGTCTCGAAAACTGTCCATCCGGTCGCTGCGCCTCGGCGCTGGGCAGGGTGGGAAGACCCCCCAAGGAGGGACTTCATGCGCAAGGTGCTTGCACTCATTTCCGGATCCGCATTGGCTGGGTCCGCGATGGCCGCGACCGTGGCCACGACTTCACCCGAGGTGATCCTCGATCCACCGCCGGTGGCGCGTACGGAATACGACACGGTTTACGTTCTTACCGAGGATTTCGACGACACCACTCCCGGGACGCTGCCGGATGGTTGGGTCTCCGTCGACCAGACCGCCGTCCAGGACGAGAGCTTCTGGCATGTCTCCGACCGCTATGTTCACGAGGGAAGCCAGGCTTGGTGGTGCGGAACCAACTTCCCGCTCGGCGATGGCTACGGCAACCTCTGGCGCCAGGAACTCGATCTGACGGTTGACCTCACGGCCGTCAGTGGCGCTGTGGGGATCTCCTGGTTCCAGTATTTCGATGCCGAATGGGAGCAGCCGGAAGCGCCGCACGACGCCTGGGACGGCGGAACCTTCCGCGTCTCCACCGACGGCGGCTCCACCTGGGAGGTGATCACCCCCGAGGGCGGCTTCCCGAAGGCCGACATCTACGCCTTCTTTCTCCAGGACGGCGGCGATCCGGTTCCCGGCTGGTCCGGCAGTGCCGCCCCCGCCTGGGAGCGCGTGATGGTTGATCTCAGCGCCTACGCCGGCAGCGAGATCATGGTCCGCTGGGACTTCGCCTCCGACATGTTCGCCTCCACCGAAGATGGCGGCTATACCCGCGAATACACCGCCTGGTTCATCGACGAAGTCACCGTCGGCAACCTCACCGGTGACACCTACTACGAAGACAACATGGAGGGCACACCCGGTCCCGAGTGGAGCGCCCATGCCGGTACGATTCCGCCGTCGGGTGATTGGTGGGATGTGGTTGACAGCAGCCATCCGCAACCGGATGATCTGGCCGTCTTCACGTCCATGCCGAACGGTCTCTATGTCGGTGATCGCAACAGCTCGCTCGGTGACGGCACCTACGCCACCATCGACCACGATCTTCACCCGCTCGACAATGTCATCGAACTGCCCTCGGTCGACCTCTCCCAGGATCCGGATATGACCACGGTCTGGCTCGAATGGCAAGAGCGCATGAAGGGTGACGGCGAAGGGGCCTACCTCTATCTCGATGCTTCGGTCGATGGCGGCGACCACTGGACCGAGATCGAGCAGCGCGTGATTGCCGGCAAGGAGGGCTGGAGCACCAAGACCTACAACGTCACCTCCTACCGCAACAAGGATGATGTTCGGTTCCGCCTGCGCGCGGGTAGCGGCACCGCGGAAACCCACTACGTCTACTGGTATGTGGACGATTTGAAGCTCTACTACCTGGTCGAGGGACTCGGTGTTGCCGATGGTGCGCCCGGTGCCGGTGTCTCCACCGAATTGCACCCCGCCACACCCAATCCCTTCAACCCCTTCACTCAGATCAGCTACACGCTGGAGAGCGCCGGCGCCGTATCGCTCCAGGTGTACGACGTGAGTGGTCATCGGGTGCGCACCCTGGTGTCGGAGTCGCAGAACGCCGGTCGCCACACCGTCACCTTTGACGGTCGCAACGACCAGGGCGCAGCACTTCCTTCCGGTGTCTACACCGCTCGGTTGGCGGCCCCGGGAAGCGTGCAGACCACGCGGATGCTGCTTCTCAAGTAGAGGGGTCCACGAGACCCGCCGGGGGGGCTCCGTTCCCCCGGTCTCTCGCTCCAAATAGGAAGGCCCGCGCAGAGCAACGATCTCCGCGCGGGCCTTCTGCTTTTCTCTTCCTGCATCCCGTCGGGCGTGGCACCGCCGCGCCTGCCGTCCGCAGCGCCTGCCGCAGCGCCCGCCGTCCGCAGCGCCCGCCGTCCGTAGCGCCGCAACTCTACGAAGCGGCGACCGTCAAACTGTCGCTCTTCGAGCGGTAGAACTGGTCACGGAAATCCTCAATTGTGGCATTCGCCCGGATCTCCTCCAACCAGGATTGCAGGATCGCCCGCCGCTTCTCGGCCAACAGCCGTTGCGCGATTTCGGCGCGTTGATCGACCAGCAGCGCCGGATCCGCCGGAATCTTCTCCAGCACCTCGACCACCGCCGTAATGCCTCGCTCGGGCATCACAATCGGGTCGCTCACGCTTCCCACGGGCAGGTGGAAGGCGGTTCCCGTCACCTCGGTGCGGCTGCCGATACCATCCAGATAGGTAGTCCGCAGAATCGGCTCCTCCGGCTCATGGACCTCCAGCCCGAGCGCCGCCGCCGCCTCCGCCAGCGAAGCACCGGCTTTGACCTTGGCTCCCAACTCCTGCCCCTTGGCCAGAGCCAGCTCCTTGCGTTTCTCTCGCTCCACCTGGATCTGCACGCGCGACCGCACCTCTTCCAGCGGTGGAATCGTCGAATCGATGCGCTCCGCGACCTGCAGCACATAGTAACTCTCATCGCTCTCCAGAACTCCGCTCACCGCGCCGGTCTCATGCCCGAAAGCAAAAGCCATCGCTCCCTCCAACGTGCCCAGCGTCGGAATCCGATCGCTCCCGCCGAGTGGAGAGTTGGGCGGAGGTTCCGAGAACGGCGGTGTCGTCAATACCGGCAGGTCGCCGGCCGCGGCACGCAGGTCATTTGCCCGCTTGGCGTCATCGGCGATCTTCCGCGCCTGGTCATACTGCGCTTCCATCGTCGCCACGCTGCGCTTGATCTTTTTCAGAATGTGCGCCGCGTGCACCTCCTCCACCCCGGCATCATTGGTCCGCTTCTCGATCAACCGCACCACATGCCAGCCAAACTCGGTGCGGAACGGCGCCGAAATGGTTCCCGGTTCCATCGCGAAAACCACCTGGTCGAACTCCGGAACCATCTTGCCGCGGGTAAACCAGCCCAGGTCACCCGATTGGGCGGCGCTGCCCTCGTCATCCGAGTGGATCCGCGCCAACCGTCCGAAATCGGTCCCCCGCTTCAGTTTCTCTTCGATCGACAGAATCCGCTCATGCGCCTTCTGGATGTCGGCTTCGCTCGGACCCTTGTCGATCGCCACATAGGCCAGGCTGGCCCGTGGCGGTCGTCGATAATCTTCCTGGTGGGCCGTGTAGTAGGCCTGCAGATCCTCGTCCGTCACCTCGACCGAGTCGATGTCCTGCGGACTCACCGCAACATACCGAATCCGCGCCTTCTCGTTCTCGGCCCGAAACGCCGTCTCGATCTCATTGGAGGTGACGCGCACACTGGCTTCGGCCAACGCCTCCAACATCCGCCGCGGAAGCAGAGTGGTGCGCACATACATCTCCCGCGGCAGCCAGAACTCCGCACCGGCGCTGGCTAATGCCTGGTGGTAGGCCGTCTCGTCGAACTCGCCGCTCTCGGTCATGAACCCGGCCTGCAGTTCGCGCGGCGGGTTCTCAGTCAATTCGTTGTAGACCATGTCGTCGGTCACCCGCAGGCCGAGTGCCTTGATCTGCTTTTCCATCAGAATCGACTGCACGAACGCGTCCCAAACCCCTTCGCGCATCCGTTCACTCAACGCCTCCGGCACCGCCTGCCCGCTCTGCCGCTGATACGCTTCTCGTTGCGCCTCAAGCTGCTGGTCGTAAACGCTGAGCTTGATCTCCTCCCCGTCCACCTTGCCGACGGCACTGTCCACATGCTGAGGCATATTGCCGCGCATGCGGCTTCGATTGCCGAAGAAAAGCGAGATAATGAAGCCGACGCCCACCAGAAGAAAGAGCGAGATGATCAGGCCGGTGGCGTTGCGAATTTTAGCGAGCATGGAGAACCACTCCGGAACAGCGGGTTGCCGCGAGAGACTACCGTGAAAGGCAAAAGCAAAAAGATATCAGATCACAGCCATCAGCGCGAACGGAAAGGCATCCCCCACCGCCCTTTGGCCCCAATACACATGAACGCCTCACCTCCGGCCCCGCGCGCCTCTCCCCATTTCTTTCTTGGGATGAAGTACCGCGCCTCCGGCCCGCCGCGGGTTGCTGCCCGAAGAGGCCGGCGCCTGATCCCGCACTCTCGCCGAAAACGGTTTCTGTCCAACCCCTTGTGCTTTCGGCTCCGACCCGCTCTCCCGCTGCGTTCGGCAGCGCTCCTGGAGCCGCGATCCGCTACCACGGCCCCAGCCGCGTCGGTGGCCGCCGGCACGGACTCCCGGTGGCGCAGCAAGACAGATCTCGGTCGCCAGTCCCCCGCCGCCCGGCATCCGGCCCCTTGGCGGCGCTCGAGCGGAGCCAGAACCGATGCGCCGGAGCGGAGTTGCAAAATTGGCCGGAGGATTCCGACAAGGCTTGACCTGGCGCCCCGAGTTCTGTAAGCGTTTTCGTCGCCATTCCCCAACCCATCTGCCCGTCCCCGGCCACCGCGGAACCCGCCGCCGGCCGCCGGCGGGAGTCGATCGCGGAAGCTGGAGAACCCCGATGTCTGCTACTCAGGCCATCATTGCCCAGGATGAGCGCTTTGGCGCCCACAACTACCATCCGCTGCCGGTGGTCATCGCCGAAGCTGAAGGTGTCATCGTGCGCGACCCCGATGGCCGCGAGTATATGGACTTTCTCTCCGCCTACTCCGCCGTCAACCAGGGTCATCGACACCCGCGGATCATCGCCGCGCTCAAAGCGCAGGCCGACCGCTGCACCCTCACCAGCCGCGCCTTCCACAACGACCGGATGGGTGAATTCCTGCAGAAGCTCTGCGCCTACACCGGCTACGAGATGGCGCTGCCGATGAACACCGGCGCCGAAGCGGTGGAGACCGCCATCAAACTGGCCCGCCGCTGGGGGGTCGAGGTCAAGGGGGTCGAAAACGGCAACCAGGAGATCATTGTCTGTGCCGACAACTTCCACGGCCGCACCTCCACCATCATCTCCTTCAGCACCGACCCCGACGCCCGTGTCAACTATGGTCCCTACGCCCCCGGATTCAAGATCATCCCCTTCGACGACGTCCCGGCTCTGGAGCAGGCGATCGGTCCGAATACCGTGGCCTTCCTGGTCGAGCCGATTCAGGGCGAGGCGGGAGTCGCGGTCCCCAGTGCCGGCTACCTCCAGGCCGTGCGTCGCGTCTGCTCTGAGCACAACGTGCTGATGATCGCCGACGAGGTGCAGACCGGCTTCTGCCGCACCGGGCGCAAATTCGCCTGCGACCACGAAGGCGTCCGCCCGGACGTGATGACCCTGGGCAAAGCACTGGGTGGCGGTGTCTTTCCGGTGAGCGCGGTGGTTGCCGACCAACCCTACATGGGAGTCTTCACCCCCGGCACCCACGGGTCCACCTTCGGCGGCAACCCGCTCGGTGCCGCGGTCGCGATCGCCGCCCTGGAGGTGCTGGAGGAGGAGAAGTTGGCGGAGCGGGCGGAGCGCCTGGGCCAGACCTTCCGCGCCGCCATGGCCAGGATCGAATGCCCCCGGATCCGCCAGGTGCGCGGCAAAGGCCTGCTCAATGCCGTAGTCTTCGACGACCAATTTGAAGCCTGGGATGTCTGCCTTGCGCTGCGCGATGCCGGCATCCTGGCCAAGCAGACCCACGGCAACATCATCCGCTTCGCGCCTCCGCTGGTGATCACCGAGGAGCAACTGCAGAGCGCTTTGCGCATCATCCGTGACGTTTTTCAGGAAATCGCATGACCTATCGTGACATCGTTCTCACCCTCTCGCCCGGGAACTTCTCCCGCCTGGTGCAGCTCTCAACGCGCAAATTCCGCGCCGAACTCTTCCAGAAGACCGGCATCCACAAAGCCACCCGGCGGATCATCGACCCGGTCGCCCGGCGCAAGGCGGCCACCGAGCGCCTGCACCGCTTTTTCGAACTGGATGATGGTCGCCAGAGCGAAGTTGCCTTCCGCCTGATCTACGACATGCTTGCCGGCAAGCGCCGCGCCATGATCGTCGATTTTCTCGACCTGCATGAGATCCCGCACGAAGATGGGCTGACGGACGATCTTACCCGCCTGAACGAGCTGACCGTGGAGGAGCTGCGCGACTCTTTCAACAAGCTGAAAGAGAAATATCCGCCCTGTGATGTGGCGCTCTACTTCTTCTTTACCGCCGGCGATCGCGATTTTGAGGCACTCTCCGGTCGCTTGGCGGAGATGCCGGAGTTGCTCGAAGCACTGCGCACGGAGCCCGCCTGAACAGCGGCGTCACCAATTCACCCCGGCGCCGGCGGCCGCCGCGGCGCAACCTCCGGG
>JALXCG010000506.1 GCA_026991065.1 Gemmatimonadota bacterium
TGGGCCTTTCGCGCTATACCGCTGCGGTGCCGGCACTGGGCTATGCCTTGACCGGCTACCTGGTCACGCTGACCGCCAGTGGGCATGGCGGAAAGATTTGGACCGCCGCCTATCTGCCGTTGCTGTTCTTTGTCTGCCGGCGTGTGTTGCGGCGACCGGTTTTGCTGCATGTGCTGGCGGCCGGCCTGGTCGCGGGGGTGCAGATGTTGGCGGGGCATTATCAGGTCGTCTTCTACAGCTGGTTGGCGGTGGGGCTGCAACTGCTTTGGTACCTGAGCGGCGCCGCGCCGGCGAGCCTGGCGCGCGGGATCCGGGAAGATGGCGATTCGTTTGGCAATCCGCGGCGCCTGCTGGCTTGGCTCGCGGTGCCGCTCTTGGGGGTGGGGGTCGCCGCGGCGCAGTTTGTTCCCGCAGCGAAGTATGCACCGTGGTCCAACCGCGCGCAGCCCAGCTTTGAGTATGTGGCTTCCTTCTCGTTGCCGCCGGGAGAGATTGTTACCTTCGGCGCGCCGCACTTTTACGGGTTCACGGCCGCGACCCAGATGCGCGACTACTGGGGGGCTCTCCCGATTCGGGGCAGCACCGAGTATATGGGGATCGCGCTGCTGCTTCTTGCGCTTGTCGGCGTTGGCGTGGCCGATCGGCGTTTGCCGAGGCGGATCGCGATCGGCAGCGCCGCGATCTTTCTGATTGGGGCCGTTGCGACACTGCTACCGCTGCCGGCGGAAGTGCGCCCTCTGCTCGGTTTCGATCTTGCCGCGAGTTCATTCCTGATCGCGACCTTGGGGGTCGCGCTGTGGCACTGGGTGGAGCGGATTCGCGGCGGCGAAGCGGCTGGAAGCGGCCGGGCGTGGCGTGCCGCCGCGCGCTCGGAAGCGGCCGGGCTGCTGCTCCTGATCGGAGCCTGGGCGGGTTTCTTGATGGTTGGCGATCACCTGCCTACCTACCATCTTTTCGGGAATCTCCCCGGTTTTGATCGCTTCCGGGCGCCGCATAGCATGGTTCTGCTGGTTGCGTTCTCGGTGGTCATGCTGGCCGGGCTGGGGTTGGAGGAGATCTACAGCGCGGCAAAAGGGCGCCGCGATGAGCGCAAGGACGGCGCGACTGACAAGGCGGGCAAGACGAAGCGAGGCGCGCGGCGGGCATCCCGGAGCCGGACCGTTTCCGCGGAAGGCGATGGCCTTGTGGCTGGTGCGGTTGCGCCGGCCGGAGGGGGAGCTTTGTTGAAAGCTCCTTTGGGGTTTCTCCTGTTCGGTGCCGCTGTGCTGGTGTTGGGCCTGCTTTTTCGCAACTCGATCGTTGCCATGGGGGCGGCCCGTCTCAGCGGGAACACTGCTCCCGCGGCGGCGGTCCTGACCGCCGTGGAAGGGTTCTATGGGCGCGCCATCGGGTCGTTGGCGATTGCGTTGCTCCTCTGGGGTGGGGTTTGTGCGTGGCTGGTCGCGGGGTTGCGCGGGTTGTTTACTCCGCGCGTCCTGGTGGGCGGTGTGCTGCTGATCACCTGGGCTGAACTCTATGTGGTGGACCGGGTGTATGTACGTCCCTTTGACGAGGATGCCGCTTTTGCGGCGATCGAGGCTCAGCCAACGCTGCGCTATCTCGTGGAACGCGTGGCGAATGATGCAGCGGCCGGCAATCCATCCCGGGTGGCGAATCTGGCTTTGGAGCAGATTCGCCCCAACGATCCCGCCGCGGTGGGACTCATGCTTACCGGGGGTTACCATGGGGCGCCGATGGGTGCCGTTTGGGATGCTTTGCACTCCGATGTTCCGGGGCTGGCGGAAACCTACATTGGTTTGATGGGTGCACGGTATCTGTTGTATCCCAAAGCGCTGCAAGCCGAAGGGGCGTTTCGGACCGTCGCCGGCACGAAGCGGGCCGAGGGCACCGGGCCACCTTTTGTGGTGGAGAACTTGAGGGCGCTGCCTCGTGCCTGGGTGGTGCACCAGACAGAAGTGGTCAATGACCGGCAGCGGCAGTTGGAGCTGCTGGGTCCGGGCGGCATCGACCCGAGAGCGGTTGCCCTGCTTGACGAGCCACTCGCGGAATCTCTGGCGCCGGAATCGGCGGCCCGCGCGGCCGGCGGAGATGCAGAGGCCGCGCGGATCATCTCTTACGCACCGAATCGCGTCGAAGTGCAGGTGGATACTCCCGCAGCCGGCCTTTTGGTGCTCTCCGACGCATACTACCCGGGTTGGATCGCTTTTCTGGATGGGGATGATGGGCGGGCGCCCGTGCGGGCGGATTTTCTGCTGCGAGGTGTTCCGGTGCCCGCTGGTCGGCACAGCGTGGTGTTCGAGTTTCGTCCGAGGGCGAATCTGGTGGGGGCAGTGATCAGTCTGGCTACCGCGTTGGGCTTGTTGGCCGGCATGCTTTGGCGAATTCGGGCGCGCAGGCTCGCCGAACTTCGCCTAAGATGAACTTGCAGCAGCCCATCGCCAGAGATATCGGATTCCGAATGCGCGCACTCATCGTTGTTCCCACATATAACGAGGCAGAGAACATCGTTCCGTTTCTGGAGCGCCTGCTGGCGACTGACGCCGGCATGCCTTTTGATGTGCTGATTGTCGACGACAACTCTCCAGACGGCACCGGAGATCTGGTGGACCGGATCGCGGGCCGCGACGAGCGCGTGAAGGTGCTGCACCGGCCGGCCAAGGAGGGGCTGGGATCTGCTTATCGCGCCGGATTTCGTTGGGCTCTGGAGGGGGACTGGGATCTGATCCTGGAGATGGACGCTGATTTCAGTCATGACGTTGCCTACCTGCCGCGCTTCATCGAGGCCGCGCGGGACGCTGACCTGATCATCGGCTCGCGTTATGTGCGCGGCGTGTGTGTTGTCAATTGGCCCATGTCGCGCCTGTTGCTCTCCTACTTCGCCAATATCTATGCCCGGCTTGTAACCGGAATGCCGGTGGCCGATGCGACCGGCGGATTCAAGTGTTTCCGGCGGGAAGTCCTGGAGACGATTGATTTTGCGCGGATTCGATCGGAAGGCTACGCGTTTCAGATCGAGATGAACTTCAAGGCCTGGAAGCATGGTTGGCGTCTGCGCGAGATCCCGATCGTCTTTACCGACCGTCACGAGGGCTCGTCGAAGATGAGCAAGGCGATTGTGCGGGAGGCGATCTGGATGGTGTGGCGTCTGCGTCTGGACGCGCTGTGGGCGGCGTGCGTTGGGCGTGCGCCCAAGTCGCGTGCAACCATCCGTCGTTCTTTGGACGGTTGACAGGTGCTTTTGCCCTTTCTTGCTGCGTTTGGCGTGGCTCTTCTGGCCGCCCTCGTGGGTACACCCTGTGCGCGCTACGGGGGGCGCCGGCTGGGACTGTTGGATCAGCCGGGCGGCCGGCATATTCATGGCCAACCGATCCCTCGCGTGGGTGGCATGGCGATCTTTCTTGCCTTTGTTGCCGGAGAGACCACGGCGTGGCTGTTGATTCGGCATGACTGGATCTGGCCGCCGCTCGATGGAATGCGCGCCTCGGCGTTGCTCTACCCCGGGCATGCCAATCTTCGGCGCATTTTCGTTTTGAGCGCGGCGGTCGTGCTCTTGGGGTTGATCGACGATATCTGGACCGCGCGCAATTGGGTCAAGTTCCTGGTGCAGGCGGCGATCGCTTTCGCCGCGGTTTCGCTGGGTTTTCGGATTGAATGGGTAACCACGCCCTGGGGAGCATCTGTTGCGGCGGGGGCCTGGAGCATCCCGATTACGGTCTTGTGGATCATGGTGCTCATGAATGGTCTCAATTTCGTTGATGGAGTGGATGGGCTGGCGGCTGGGCTGACGCTGATCGCCAGTCTTGCACTCTTTGTCATTGCCGTGCTCCGCGGCAATCTGGAGACGGCTTTGCTTTTGACGGGGTTGGCTGGAGCCGTGTTGGGTTTTCTGCGCTACAATCTGCACCCGGCGTCGATCTTTATGGGGGACGCCGGCTCTCTCTTTCTCGGTCTTTCTCTGGCACTGATTACGATCATCGCGAATTTCAAGAGCGCGGCCACGATTGCACTGATCGTTCCCATGACGATCTTGGCATTGCCGCTCCTGGAGATCACATCGACCACGTTGCGTCGCATCTGGGCGGGGCGCCCGGTTTTTTCTGCGGACCGGAAACATCTCCATCACCGTCTTCTCGATTTGGGACTCTCGGCTCCCAGAACCGTTGCGATTTTCTATCTCTATGCCATTGGTGCCGGGTTGATCGCCATCGCCGCGGTCCTGCCCGATCGCCGTGTGTTCCCCCCGGCCCTGTTGGCGATCTGCGTCGCCGGAGCCAGTGGATTGCTCTATCTGTTGCGGCTGGCGCGTAGAAGAGCGCGGAAAGGAGCAGAGCGTGAATAGACGCCGGTTGCTGATTGTCGGTGCGGGGGCAGCGGGGCGAATGGTGGCGGACGAAGTCATCGCAAAGCCGGAACTCGGGCTTGAGTTGGTCGGGTTCATCGATGATTCACCGGCCCTTGCGAACAGGAAGATAGGCGGCCGCAGCGTGCTCGGCCAGCGGGGCGACATTGCCGCCCTGGTGGATGCTCATCGGATCGATCTTCTTCTTCTGGCTTTGCCGTCGGTAAGCGGTGACAAGATCCGGCAATTGGTGAAGATCTGCGCCGCCACTCCAGCAGAGGTTCGAATCGTTCCAGGGCTCCGCGAGATCATTATCGGAGACGTTTCCTGGAGCCAGATTCGCCCGATTCAGCCGGAGGATCTTCTCGGCCGGGAGGCGGTCGAACTGGAGCCGGATGCCGCCGCTCGCTCTCTGCGTGAGCGCAGGATTCTGGTAACGGGGGCGGGAGGTTCGATCGGTTCGGAGCTGTGCCGCTGGGCAGCTCGATCCCGCGCGGACCGAATCATTCTCCTGGGGCACGCGGAGAATGAGCTGTTTGAATTGGAAGAGGAGCTGAACGCGGAATTCCCGGGAGTATCCACGAATTGTGTCATCGCGGACATTCGCGATCGCGCCCGGTTGGACCGTGTGTTCCTGCGCCACAAGCCGGAGTTTGTTTTCCATGCGGCGGCGCACAAGCATGTCCCGATGATGGAGGAGAACCCGCTCGAGGCGATCAAAACCAACATCTTTGGGACGGCGAACGTCGTCGCGGCGACGAAGATCTGCGAAGCGGAACGGATGGTGATGCTGTCCACCGACAAGGCCGTGCGCCCCACCAATGTGATGGGGGCCAGCAAGCGGGTGGCGGAGATGCTTCTGCAACGTGCCGCGGCCCATTGGGGCGAGGGTGGGCCACGCCTTTCCATGGTTCGGTTCGGCAATGTTCTGGGAAGTCGAGGCAGTGTTGTGCCGCGTTTTCAGCGGCAGATCGAACGCGGTGGGCCGGTGACAGTCTCGGATCCGCGGGCGCGGCGCTACTTCATGACGATTAGAGAGGCGGCCTTGCTGGTTGTTCTGGCCGGCAGTCAGGCGCGAGGTGGCGAGGTCTTTGTGCTGGACATGGGCCAGCAACTCTCCATACTTGAATTGGCGCAGCAGATGATCGCTCTGGCCGGGCGCCGGGTGGCGATCGAGATCACCGGCTTGCGACCGGGTGAAAAGCTGACCGAGGATCTGTGGACGGCTGAATTCGCCCCGACACAGGTTCCCAAGGTTTATCTCGCGGAACCGGTCACCCCCGCGGATCCGGTGCTGGAGTCCGCGCTGAGGGGGTTGCAGGCGGCCGCCGAAACCGGTGATGAAGATGCGGTTCGTGGGCTGTTGGCGGGGCTGCTGCCGGGGTTTCCGCGGAACCCGGGGGCACCGGTGACCGGGCTCTCGCAGCGCTCGGGTTCCCGCCTGTCCGCGGTTTCGAGGTCTCCATCGGGTGAGGAGTCCGCGAGTTGACCCGGTGGAGAACGATGCTGAGCGGGATCGATCCTGCTCTCGCGGGCAGCTTGCGATTTCGGACGATCAGAGGGACCACGCCGGCGGGCTGGGACGAGTTGGTTCGCGCCGATGCGACGGCCAGCTATTTCATGACGCGCAACTGGTGGAATGCGTGTCTGACTCTGGTCCCGCGCTCTCACCAATTGGCGGTGACCGCCTGGCTTGAGGGCAGATTGGTTGCAGGGATCGCCGCGGTCGAGCAGGAACTGGGACCTTGGCGGCGGGTTTTTGCTCTGCCGATGGGAACCCACGGTGGCGTGCTCCTGCACCCGAAGGTTTTGCGGGATGCGCCCCGGCCGGAGCCGGCGGGAGATCTTCCGTGGTGGCCCGATCGGGACCCGCGCTGGTTTTTCGAATCGTCTCTCGCAGCTGAACTGGCTCTGCGGTTGTTTGAATTGCCGCGCCTGCTCGAGTGCCATTTTTTCGACGCGGCCGGCAGAGCGGGAGAACGATTGGCTTTTCTCCCCGGTGTGCAATGCTCCTTCCCGGTGCAGCGGCTCCTGGCTACCGATCGAAGCACGGCGGAACTATGGGGGGGGCTCTCTTCTCGCTGCCGCAACAAGGTGCGGAGGGCTCAGCGCGCCGGTGTGCGGGTGAATCGAGCGTCCGCTCCCTCTGCTGGAATGGCGACTGTCGTGCATCTGCGCGAGGAGATGCAGCGCCGCCGCGGGCTGGATCTTGGCGTGAGTGACGCGCTCTTGAAGAATCTGGCTGAATCGTTCGGCGACTCCCCCGACGCCTTCCGAGTTGACATCTGGCACGCCACGTTACCGCATGAACCGCACCCGGTCGCCGCTCTGGTGAATCTCGCCGCGCCGCACAGAATCCAGAATCACGCCGCGCTCGCCAGTGACCGGGGGCGCGCGGTCGCAGCGCACAATGCGCTCCATTGGGCGGCGATCCAGGATGCGGCACAACGCGGTTGCCGCATCTACGACTTTGGGCTTTCGGAAGGGCTGCCGGGGGTGGACGCCTTCAAGGCGTCTTTCGGTGCCGCACCTGTGCGAATGCGTGCTTGGCAGCGAATCCATCCCTCAATGCGCGCGGTGAAGGCCGCGCGTCGCCGGTGGGGCGGGGGGCTGGCACTCACCGTTTGAGGAGTCCCCGGCAACTGCGCAGAGCGGCTGGTTGCCCAGGAGACGGTGTGCGGCGATCGGGAAAACCGCCGCATGGAGAGTGCCCACGGGCAGATCTAAGCTCTTCCTTTGGGGGAGGATCTGTCTGGAAACCACAAAAAAACATCAACTGCATTGCAACGTGGCATGCTTTTTGAATTTACGGGAGGGATAAGATTCCGCCCATCCCCACCTCCTTAAGCTATCCTCAACTCAGTCGAAATAAGAGGTGTTGGGCATTTTCTTGCTTGACCTTCTTTTCTTCTTCGCTGGTCTGAACTAATCTGATGTAAACATAGTGGGGAGTCATCCCTAGAGTGGTTCGATTCGTTGATCGCCGCCACTGATCGCTGGAAGTCGTTGATGGAAACCGTATTCGAAGGTTCGAAGATCGTCAAGATCGATGCCAAGAGCCGCCTGGCGCTCCCGGCAAGCTTTCGTGGTGCCCTCAACCCCAATCATGGCAATGCGGTCATTCTGACTCTGGCGTCCGAAGGGTGTCTCGCCGCGTATCGGCCGGCTGAATGGGAAACTCGCCAGGAGCGAATCCGGTGGTTGGCCAACAAACATCCGGGAAACCGCCGGGTTCGACGCTATGTCCGCTTGCTCTTGGGAGCGAAGGAGGTCGTGGTTCTGGACACGCAGGGCAGAATCGTGCTGCCCGAGCACCTGCGCAGTTATGCCGGACTCACCCACACCGCCAAGGTGATCGGCTGCATTGACAAAGTCGAGATTTGGGATCCCGGGCGCTTCCAGGAGCACCTGCAGGACGACTCGCTGGGAACTCTCGCGGAGTTGGAAGAGGAGTTGGAATACGGCCCGATGCTGCGGTCGGGGCCGGAGAGCCAAGAGGTTGTGCCCGGTGTTGTTGGGGGCGAGGGGGTGGGATGAAAGAGAATCAACACATCCCCGTGCTGCGCCAGGAGTGCACCGAACTGCTGATTACGCGGCCCGGCGGCCGTCTTCTCGACGGCACAGTCGGAATGGCCGGAACCTCCCTCGCACTGCTGGAGAAAGCCGGCCCGCAAGCGTTCCTGATCGGCATGGATCTGGATCTTGAGTCGCTGCGGCGCGCGCGTCGGGTGCTCTCTGAATCCGCGCCGAATGGGCACTGGGGGTTGGTGCGGGCGTCGTTCGCCCGAATGGATGTCGTGCTCGGTGGTGGCGTGGGCACATTCGACGCAGTTCTTCTCGACCTTGGCTACTCGTCGGTCCAACTGGATGACCCTCGCCGCGGACTGAGCTATGCCGTGGATGGCCCGCTCGACATGCGGCTCTCCCCGGTCGTGGGCCCGCCCGCGAGCGAGTGGGTCAATCAACTACCTGTCGCCGAGTTGGCGGATCTGATTCGCTGCTTTGGCGAGGAGAGGCACGCGCATCGAATCGCGCGAGCCATTGACAACGCGCGCCGGCGCGCGCCCATCCTGACGACCGGAGCATTGCGCGACGCAATCTCCACTGTTGTTCCGCCGCGATTTCGAATCAAGACCCTGGCACGGGTCTTTCAGGCGATTCGGATCCACGTCAATCGGGAACTCGAAGCCCTGGAAGCAGCTCTTCCCGCCGCGACCCGCCTGTTGGCACCAGGTGGCCGTCTTGGGGTGATCTCCTTCCACAGCCTCGAAGATCGCATTGTGAAGCGATTCATGATGCATGCAGCGAAGGACTGCATCTGTCCGCCGGATTTCCCGGCATGTTGTTGTAAGCACCGGGCGACACTCCGCCTGGTGACCAGAAAGCCGGTGCGAGCCGGCAAGAGTGAGATCTCGCGCAACATTCGCAGCCGTTCGGCAACGCTGCGAGTGGCGGCGAAACTCTCGTGCGAGTTGGCGGCATGACCAAGCAGTCGCCAATGATTCAGAGACATCGAGTGCGGGCGCTTGGCCATCGGCGCCGGTTGCACTTTGTTAGGGGAAAACATGAAACAGCAACGACAGTCACTGCGCTGCGGAAGTCGGGCGGCCGCCGCCGGTGCGCTGACGGTCGGTTTGATGATGATCGCGTCATGCGTGCAGAACCAATGCATGCTGTGCTCCATAGAGTTGGAGGCGCTCGACCAGCAGCTGGCCAAGATCCACCAGGAGGAGGAGGGAATGGAGTTCGCCTGGCGGGTCCTGACCGATCAAGACCGGGTGCAGCGCCTGGCGAGCGCCAACGGGCTGACTCAGCAATGGGGCGCTGCGCTCTGCTACAAAGTGGTGCGTCCAGATGCTCCCGAGCAGGGGCTTCTCGCGGAAGCGTGGCATGACACCAAAGACATGGTTGTGGCGCTGGTCTCGCCGCGACCTGTGTACGCGGCGGAACACTGATCCAGTTGAACGGGCATCGCGCCCTCCGCCGCGGAGAGAGTGCAGCCCCAGAACGAGAGGGAGAATTCAATGACGCAGCCTGAGGATCGTCTTCACCGCGCCAGGCCGATCGGTCTCGCGATGGGCCTGATCCTCATTTTAAGGTTGTTGTGGGTGCAGGTGTTTCCGGCGCAGGTCACTCGGGAAGGGCGCCTTTCCCAGCAACAGAAGACGGCCTTGATCGATGCCCGCCGCGGCACCGTTTACGACCGCAATCTGCGGGTTCTGGCCCAGACTGTTGCCGACCAACGTCCTGCCGGGCTGGACCAGGCTGGAGTGCGTGGAGGTCGTCGCTACGAAGTGCGCGATGCGGCTGCGCACGTGGTCGGGTTTATCGGTCGCGACGGGCATGGGCTGGAAGGTGTGGAACTGGCATGCGATCAGATCCTCACCGGGACTCCCGGGCGAGTGACCTATGGGCGCTTGGCAGACCGGCGGATGGTGGAGCTGGAACGGGAAAGCCCGGTCGCTGGAAGGCGTGTAGTTGTTACTTTGGATCAGACTCTTCAGCGCGTGGCGTTTGATGCGCTGCGGGATGGAGTTGAAGAGCACGAGGCCAAGTCGGGGTCGGCGGTAGTGCTCGACCCTCTCACGGGTGAAGTGTTGGCGATGACCAACTATCCAAGCTTCGATCCCGGCCACATTCCCGGTGGGCATCCGTCGAGCCTGCGCAATCGTGCCATCACCGATGCTCTGGAACCCGGGTCGGTCTTCAAGATCGTTGCTTTTGCAGGAGCCATCGAGGAGGGGCTCTTCAACCCGGATGATACGCTGGATTGTGGCAATGGACGCATTCGACTGGGGCGCCACACGATTCGCGACGTTCATCGCTACGACCGCTTGTGTTTCGCTGATGTGTTGGTGCATTCGAGCAACGTCGGGACGATTCGGGTTGCTCAGGCTCTGGGAGCGCGTCGGCTTTTCACCTATGCAAAGAAGTTCGGCTTTGGCGAGCCGACCGGCATTGATCTTCCGGGCGAAAGTCGCGGCCTGATCAACACCCCCGGCAGTTCCGCGTGGTCGGGTCTGTCATCGGCGTGTCTGGCCATCGGTCAGGAGGTGTCGGTAACGACGCTGCAGATGGCTGCCGCGATGGGCGTGTTCGCCGCCGACGGCGTCTTGATGGAGCCTCACATCGTGTTGAGTGTCTCTGCCGCGGATGGTCGCACGCCGCAGGTGACCAAGCCCCGCAGGATTCGGCGGGTGGTTTCGCCCGAGACGGCCCGGGAGATGACGCGACTGCTTACCGGCGTCGTGGTTGATGGGACCGGAAAATCAGCCGCGGTCGACGGTGTGCGAATTGCGGGGAAGACCGGAACGGCGCAACGTGCGAACCCGAGCGGTGGCTACGATGGCGGTGGTTACAACAGCACATTTGTTGGCTTCTTTCCTGATCGCCAGCCCCCGCTGGTGATCGCTGTTGCGGTCATTGAGCCACAGAAGGGACATTTCGGCAGTGAAGTCGCGGCACCGATATTCCGCCAGATCGCACAGACCATCGCGCGCCGCGACGCGGTTCTCGGGCCGACGATCAAAGCGGATGTGGAACCGGCCTGGGTACGTCTTCCGCAGTTGCGCGGGCGGGTCGTTGTTGAAGCCCGCGATGAGCTTCGGGCGCTGGGGCTGAACGCCGTTTTCGAGACCGAGAACAGCGACGACATGGCGATTGTGATTGACCAGGATCCCGCTCCCGGGAGTCGCGTTCGGCCTGGCGATGTGGTTCTGCTAACGGTGCCGTCGGGGGGCGAAACGGAGCCGGCAGATGAATTGGTGGCAGTGCCGAAGCTGAGCGGGATGACCCTGCGGGAAGCGCATCAAAAGCTCCTCGATTGCGGCCTCCGCATGCACCCGGAGGGGTCCGGTCGTATTGTTGGGCAGTTGCCGGCTGCCGGCGACCGCGTTGCTCTCCATTCCGTTTGTGTTGTGCGTGCCGCGCCGGTCAGTGGGGAGGAACGATCGTGATGGCCGTTGAGCGGAACACCGATCGCAGCGTTCTTACTCCGGGGGGAAACTGGTCACGCCTCCTGGCCGCGATCGCCGGGAATGATGACAATCTCCTCAGTGCTTCCGGGCTCTCCGCCACCTCTCTCTGTACCGGCGTGGCCCATGATTCACGCCGCGTCGTGGCCGGTGATCTGTTTGTGGCGATTGTCGGGGCTGTGGCCGATGGACACAACCATATCGACGCCGCGGCAAACGCGGGCGCGGTGGCTGTTGTTGCCGAACGCGATGTTGCCGCCGGCCGTCTGCCGGTGATTCGCGTGCGCAGTACGCGCCGGGCATTGGGACGGATTGCGCGTTTGCGCTGGAAGGCGCCCTCCGCCACCATGCGTGTCATCGCGATTACCGGCACCAACGGGAAGAGCAGCGTTGCCTGGGGTGTCTCTCATGTGCTCCGGACCTTGGGCACCAAGACCGGTCTTCTCAGCACTGTAAAATATGACACCGGGCGGGACTCGATTGCGGCGCCGTTGACGACGCCGGACGCGCTTATGCTGCAGGAACTCCTCGCGCGCATGCACGATGCCGGGTGCCGGGCGGTGGTGCTCGAGGCCTCGTCCCACGGACTTGCACTGGACCGGCTGGAGGGCTGTGACCTGCATCTGGGGGTGTTCACCAATCTGAGCCGTGACCACCTCGATTACCACGGCGAGATGGAATCTTATCGTCGGGCCAAGCTGCGGCTCATCGACCTTGTGCGCCGGGCCGATGCGGGGGGAAAGCGGCGGATTGTCTTCAATGCCGATGATCCCGCGTGGAGTGAACTCCCGCACCTGGCCGCGGATTTGTCGCCATTCGCCTACTCGGTGGATCCACAAAGCGCCGCCGTCGGTTCAGTGGACCTATATGTGGAAGCGACGGATCTTCAATTGAACGGGACTCGCTATCGAGTCTACGGCCGCGGGTTGCCGATCGACGGGATTGAAGGGCGTACGCCACTCGTCGGTCGCATCAATCTGGAGAATACTTGCGCCGTGTTGGCGACCTGTGCGGCGCTTGGGGTTGCCCCGCAAGATGCGGCGCGGGCATTGACCACAGTGAGCCCGGTGCCCGGGAGGATGGAGTGTGTCGTGGTGGCCGATGCGACGCTCTCCAGGCCGGCGATCATGGTGGACTACGCCCATACGCCCGACGCGATCGCACGAGTGTTGGCTGACCTGCGCCCCTTGACGACCGGGCGGTTGATTGTGGTGTTCGGCTGCGGTGGGGACCGTGACCGGGGTAAGCGTCCGCTCATGGGGCGTGCCGCGACAGCAGAGAGTGATCTCGCGATTCTTACCAACGACAACCCCCGCACTGAAGACCCGCGCCGAATTTTCGCCGATGTTCTGGCTGGAACAGGATCGCGCCGTTGTGAAGTGATTCCGGACCGTCGTGCGGCGATCAGGCGGGCGATAGATGAGGCGGGGTATGGCGACCTGGTCGTGATCCTCGGGAAGGGACACGAGACGGTCCAGATTGTCGGGGAAGACCGTCTTCCCTTCGACGACCGACAGGTGGTGAAGGAGCTTGTCAGGGAACGCTTCATTGAAGACAGCAATGGGAATGAAAGGAGATCTGGATGACCGCAGAGCATTTCTTCTGCCGGCAGCGGGGGGCGATTTCACGCACCCAGTGCGCCGCCTGTTTTCGCTCCCGCGGCGATTTTCGGCGCGTCTATCTGACGCGTGCAATCTGTGCCTCGGCCAATGGCTGCCTGGAAAATCATGATGAGGCTGCCGGTGCTGAATTCGGATTCTGGGAGAAGTTCCCGGACGCTGAGCTGACCGAAAGTCGGGTTGCCTGAGTGTCCGCGACTTGGAGCCTGAGTTCGGTGACCCGCGCGGTCGATGGCGAGCTGCGCCTCGCCGCTTCGAGTTGTGCCGTGAACGCGGCTGTTGCCGCTGCCACCCGGCCGCTCCAGGGGGCTTGTATCGATTCGCGGAAGTTGCGTCCAGGCCAGCTTTTTGTTGCTTTGCCGGGCAGCCGCCAGGATGGTCATGAGCATGTGCTTGCGGCGCTCGAAGAGGGGGCCGGCGGGGCCTTGGTCAGTCACGCCTGGGCCGCCGGGGATCAGGCGCGGGAAGCGGCCGGGCCGCTGCTCATCGTTGACGATCCGTTGCGGGCACTGCAGGAGTGGGCGGCTGCGCACATCAAGCGCAGCGGTATTCGGGTCGTCGGTGTGACCGGTTCCAACGGCAAGACCACCACCAAGGAGTTGATTGTCTCCGCCACCGGTGGCGCGCCTCGGGTCGTGGGATCGCAAGGCAACTACAACAATCAGATCGGTCTGCCACTCTCGGTTTTGGCGCTTCCCGCGGAGTGCCGGATCGCGGTTCTGGAGATGGGAATGTCGACTCCGGGAGAGATCTCTCGCTTGGTCGAGATCGCTCCACCGGAAGTTGCCGTGATCACCAGTCTCGGAACTGCGCACTTGGAAAACTTCACCAGCCTGGAGGAGATCGCCGCTGCCAAGCTGGAGATTGTCGAACGCGACCCGCGCCTGATCGTTCTCCCTGTCGACGCTCCGATTCTGCGCCGCCTGGCCCGGCAGCGTTGTCCCGGTGCAAACCTCCTTCTGTGCGGATTGAGCGAGGCAGCGGAGCTTCGTGCCGATGCGGTGCAACTGAATGACCAGGGGCAGGTTCGATTTCAGGTTGCCGGCCGTGGCGCGGTGCAGCTGGCTCTCAGCGGCGCCCACAACGTTGGCAATGCCCTGGCGTCGATCGCGGTTGCCGAGTACTTCGGCACTCCCTGGAGCGAAATTGTCGCGGGCCTGGAAAGTGTCCGCGCGGTTGCCATGCGCACCGAGTATCTGACCATCGACGGCGTTCACTTCATCAACGATGCCTACAATTCGAACCCCGCCTCCATGCGCGCGGCACTTGATCTGTTGCGCAACACACCCAATGTGTCCGGCCGTCGAGCCCTGGTAGTCGGCGCCATGCTGGAGCTTGGTGATGACTCCGCCGAACTTCATCGCAGGGTCGGTGAATCGGCAGCAGCCGCGGCAGTCGATCTTCTGGTGGCTGTTGGTCCACTCGGCGAGAAGATCGCGCTGGGCATGCGCCAAGCACTCGATTCGTCGTCGGCTGCCTCGGTTGTTACTGTGGCGGATGCGCAGGAGGCTGCCGGTCTTCTGGCGGAGTGGGCTGAAGCGGATGACCTGGTCCTGGTGAAAGCATCCAGAGGCGTTGCGCTGGAAGCGACAATCGAAAAGTTCGCCCGGCTGCGTGCGCGACGAGAGGGACGCTGATGCTTTATCACCTGCTCTACCCGCTTTCCTCGGAATTCTCGGTTCTCAATGTTTTCCGCTACATCACCTTCCGTTCCGCGTACGCGGCGGTCACGGCGCTGATCTTCAGCCTTTTCCTGGGGCCCTGGGTGATTGAGCGCCTGCGCAAGAGCAGCTTCAGGGAATCGATCCGAGGTGAAGGGCCGACTTCGCACCGCGCCAAGGCCGGCACGCCGACGATGGGTGGGGTCATGATCCTTGCGGCCGTAGTCGGTTCTACGCTGCTCTGGGCGGATTTGACCAATCGATCGATTCTGTTGGTGCTTCTGGTCACCGTGATTCTCGGCGCGGTCGGGTTTCTCGATGACTATCTGAAGAATGTGCGCAAGATGCAGAAAGGGCTGATTGCTCGCTACAAACTGATCGCCCAGGTCGCGCTGGGACTGCTCGTGGGCTGTGTCCTTTACTACTGGCCGGAGATTCCGGCTCTGCGCGACGCCACGACCATTCCCTTTTTCCGCTCCGATACACTGCTGCTGCGACTCTCGCTGCTCTATGTTCCGTTCGTCACTTTCGTGATCACCGGTTCCTCGAATGCAGTGAATCTGACCGACGGTCTCGACGGCCTCGCCATCGGGCTTGTCGCAATCGCCGCAGCCGGAATGGGTGCGTTCGCCTATCTCTCGGGCCATGTGACATTTGCCGGCTACCTGGGGATCAACTACATCCCCAGCGCGGGAGAACTGACGGTCTTCTGCGCGGCACTTCTGGGCGCTTCGCTGGGTTTCTTGTACTACAACTGTCATCCAGCAGATGTCTTCATGGGGGACACCGGATCGTTGCCGCTTGGCGGAGCGCTGGGGGTGTTGGCGGTGCTGCTCAAGCGGGAGCTGATCTGGGCCGTGCTGGGGGGGGTGTTCTTTGTTGAAACTTTGAGCGTGATCATTCAGGTTTCCTACTTCAAGCGCACGGGAGGCAAACGCTTTTTTCGCATGGCGCCGATCCACCACCATTTCGAGCAACTCGGTTGGGCGGAGAACCGTGTGGTCGTCCGCTTTTGGTTGGCCGGCATCTTGCTCCTGTTGGTTGCGCTTTCCACCTTGAAGGTCCAGTAATGCTGTCCCTGCGAACTCTCAAAGAGCAACGTGTTTGCATCGTCGGCGCGGCCCGCAGCGGGTTGGCGGCGGCGCGTGCGTTGGCGGGACTGGGCGCGGAGCCGTTCCTTACCGACACGGCACCGGATCCGTCAGCGGAGCTACTGGCCAGCGGCTTTGCCTATGAAACCGGCTCTCACACTCGGCGTGCCTTGCGCAATGCGCGCTTGGTCGTGGTCAGTCCGGGAGTTCCCTGGCATGCGCCTTTCCTTGAGGTGGCTCGCCGGCGTGGACTGCCCGTAATCGGGGAGGTGGAGTTGGCGTCGCGCTTGACCTCGGCGCCAATTCTGGCGATCACTGGATCGAACGGAAAATCAACGACGACCGCACTGGTCACCCATCTGTTGCGCGTTGCCGGGCGCGACGCGGTCGCCTGTGGAAACTTCGGTGTTCCGCTTTGTGACCTCGCTCCATCCGCTCCTCCAACCCAGATCCTGGTCGCTGAATTGTCGAGCTTTCAGCTCGAAGGCGCGCACAGCTTTCATCCGCGTGTCGCGGCGATTCTGAACCTCTCTCCCGATCACTTGGATCGGCACGGCGGGTTTGCCGGCTATGTTGCAGCCAAGACCAGGGTGTTTGCCAATTCGGGCCTCGGAGACTGGGTGGTGTTGAGCCGGGATGATCAGCACACGCGCGCACTGGCCGGACTGGTGCCGCCCGGTGTCAAGATCCAGTTTTTCGGGGAGTCGATTCTACCGCCGGCCGATCTTCGGAACTGGCGAATTCCGGGGCCGCACAACCGCGCGAATGCGCTTGCGGCGCTCGCGATTGTCCGCGCCTTTGATGCCACCATCAGCAGTTCAGAGTTGGAGCGAGGGTTGGCCAGCTTCACTCCACTTCCGCATCGCCAAGAGGAGGTCGCGCGGATCGACGGTGTTGTCTATGTCAATGACTCCAAGGCCACCAATGTCGACTCCGCCTGCATGGCGTTGCGTTCCTACAACGGTGACCTGATCTGGATCGCCGGCGGCAAGGACAAGGGCTCGGATCTGCGGCCATTGGTCGATGCGGCCCGCGGCCGGGTTCGTGTGGCTCTTCTGATTGGCGAAGCAGCGGAGCGCTTCGGCGCGGCCCTGAAGGGCGAGGTGCCCTGTGAAACCGTCCACACCTTGTCGCGCGCCATCGCGCGGGCGCAGTCCCTGGCCCGTCCCGGCGACACGGTGTTGCTTTCGCCCGCGTGCGCCTCATATGACCAGTTTGCAGATTTTGAGGCCCGCGGAGAGGCGATGCGGAACCTGCTCAAGGCGGGGGAGGAGATCGGCTAATGCGGCAAGAATTCCGAACCCTCCGAAACCAGTTTCAGCATCCCCTGGTGGCACGGATCTTTGGCGTCAGCCTTTTGATCCTGGGGATTGGCGCGGTATTCGTCTACAGCGCTTCCTCGGCAAAAGCGGCCCGCGACTACGGGGACTCATTCTTCTTCCTGCGAGAGCACATCAGCCGCGTACTCGTCGCTGTGATCGCCGCACTTCTGGTCGCGACAGTCAACTATCGCCGGTGGCTCCGGGCGGGTCTGCTGATGGTGGTCGTGTCGGCAGTTGTTCTGTTCATGATGCCGTTTCTGCCGTCAACTCTGGTACCGCACATCAACGGTGCGCAGCGCTGGCTTGATCTCCCTCTCCTACCCAGTCTGCAGCCTTCGGAATTCGCCCGTTTCGCCTTGCTGGTCTATCTTGCAGGTTTTCTCGAACGTAAGCACGAACACCTGCGTGAGTTCGGCAACGGCGTCCTGCCGCCAATGGTGGTGTGCCTGGTTCTTTCGGCTACCATTCTCTTCGGCCGGGACTTTGCCTCTGCCGCCATCTTGGGGGCCCTGGCTTGGCTGATTCTCTGGTTGGCCGGTGCTCGCAATCGTCACCTTCTGCTTCTTGCGTTGCCCCTGGTCGTCGCTGCTGTTGTGGCGGTGGTCACCTCTGAATACCGTCTCACGCGAGTAGAAACCTACGTTCAGCAGCTTCTGCACCCCGGCGTCGATCGCTTGGATACCGGATTCCACGTCTGGCAATCCCTGATCTGTTTCGCCGGCGGTGGCTGGTTTGGCGCCGGAGTAGGCCAATCCTGGCAGAAGTTTTTCTTCCTCCCCGAGGCGCATACAGATTTTCTTTTCGCGATCGTTGGTGAGGAGATGGGGTTCGTCGGTGCCACGGTTCTGCTGGGGCTTTACGGCTGGCTCTGCTGGTTGGGCATCCGCGCTGCGCAGGCCGCTCCCGATCTTTTTGGACGCTATCTCGCCCTGGGAGTGAGCACCACCATCTTCCTGATGGCTTTCCTGCATGTCGCGGTGGCCATCACTTTGGTACCGACGACCGGCTTGCCCATGCCGCTGCTCTCCTTTGGCGGCAGCAATCTGGTGACCACCATGATCGCCATCGGCGTGGTCATGAACATCGCTTCCCGCGGGGCCATTCAGTCCCGGCATCCGGCGAAGGAGCGAAAGTGATGCGCGTGCTACTTGCCGGCGGCGGCACCGGTGGACACGTCTATCCCGCTCTGGCGGTAGCCGAGTGTTTGAC
>JALXCG010000507.1 GCA_026991065.1 Gemmatimonadota bacterium
TGGCTGAACGAAACCGGGTGCCCTCGGAAATAGACTCTATTCGCATTCGGTTGGCGTCCCCGGACGACATCCTCTCGTGGAGCTATGGCGAAGTCACCAAGCCGGAGACCATCAACTATCGCTCCTTCAAGCCGGAGCGGGACGGTCTCTTCTGCGAGAAGATCTTTGGCCCAACCAAAGATTGGGAGTGCTATTGCGGAAAATACAAGCGGATTCGTTACCGTGGTGTGATCTGTGATAAGTGCGGCGTTGAGGTGACACGGTCGAAGGTGAGGCGGGAGCGGCTCGGGCATATCAGCCTGGCAGTGCCGGTCTCCCACATCTGGTACTTCAAGGCACTGCCCAGTCGGATTGGGCAGCTCATCGACATGTCGATTCGCAATCTCGAGAGGATTCTCTACTACGAATCCTATATCGTGATCGACCCCGGCGACACGCCCTTGAAGCAGAACGAGATCCTCTCCGAGGACGCCTACGACGAGAATCTCGACGAGTATGGACCCGACGCGTTTCGAGCGGGAATGGGTGCCGGCGCCATCAAGGAGTTGCTGGCCCGCATCGACATTCCGCAACTGGCTGAGGATCTGCGGGTCAAATCCCGCAATGAAACCTCGATCCAGAAGAAGAAGGAGTGCTTGAAGCGCCTGTCGGTGGTGGAGTCGTTCCGCAATTCCGGCAACCGTCCAGAGTGGATGGTTATGGACGTGATTCCGGTCATCCCGCCGGATCTCCGTCCACTGGTTCCGCTGGAAGGCGGGCGCTTTGCCACCAGCGATTTGAACGATCTCTACCGGCGCGTGATCAATCGCAACAACCGCCTGAAGAAGTTGATCGAGATTCGTGCGCCCGAGGTGATTCTGCGCAACGAGAAGCGGATGCTGCAGGAGGCCGTGGATGCACTCTTCGACAATGGGCGGCGTTCACGCGCGGTTCGTGGCGAAGGCAACCGGCCGCTCAAATCGCTCTCCGATCTTCTCAAGGGAAAGCAGGGGCGCTTCCGCCAGAACCTGCTCGGCAAGCGGGTCGACTATTCCGGGCGCTCGGTGATTGTTGTTGGACCGGAACTGAAGATCAACGAATGCGGTCTGCCCAAGAACATGGCGCTCGAACTCTTCAAGCCCTTCATCATCAAGAAACTGGGCGATGAAGGGTCGGCCCAGACGGTGAAGAGCGCGAAACGCTTGGTGGAGAGAGAGCGACCGGAGGTTTGGGGGATTCTCGAGGAGATCATTCGCGATCATCCGGTTCTCTTGAATCGCGCTCCCACGTTGCACCGTTTGGGCATCCAGGCATTTCAGCCGGTGTTGATCGAGGGCAAGGCGATCATGCTCCACCCCCTGGTCTGCACCGCCTTCAACGCTGACTTCGACGGCGATCAGATGGCCGTGCATGTGCCATTGTCATTTGAAGCGCAGCTCGAGGCACGGGTGCTGATGTTGGCTTCGAACAACATCCTCTCGCCTGCCACCGGGCGTCCGGTAGCGACAGCTTCACAGGATATTGTGCTTGGCTGCTACTACCTCACTCAGGCTCGGGACAACGTACTTGGTTCCGGAATGTGTTTCGCGTCGCCCGAGGAGGTGCTTCTTGCGCACGATTTGCGCCAGGTGGATGTTCATGCCCGAATCAAGGTCTGGTATGGGGATGAAGTTTCCGGCGAAGGTGAGTTGATTGAAACCACGGTCGGACGCGTCGTGCTCAATACGATCATTCCGGAAGGGTTTGGCTTTGTCGACGAGGTGATGACCAAGAAGCGCCTGGAACAGCTCGTCGGGGATATCCACCGGAAGTATGGCAACTATCGCACCTGCCTCTTTCTCGACAAGATGAAGGAACTCGGGTTCAAATACTCGACGCGCGGCGGGATCACGGTGTCAGTTGATGACATGGTTATTCCCGAAGAGAAGGAGCGCATTGTCCGCGAGTCGGAGGCCAAGGTCGAAAAGGTTCAGGCGGATTTCCGCAATGGCGCGATCACCAATCGCGAACGTTACAACATCGTGATCGACATCTGGACTCATGCGTCCAATGATGTCGCGGAGAGCATGTTCGAACGTCTCAAGCGGGATCGAAATGGCTTCAATCCGATCTTCATCATGCACGACTCACAAGCGCGTGGTTCGAAAGATCAGATCAAGCAGTTGGCGGGAATGCGCGGACTGATGGCGAAGCCGCAGAAGCGCGTGACCGGTGGAATCGGTGAGATCATCGAAACCCCCGTGACTTCGAACTTCCGCGAAGGTCTCAGCGTCATCGAGTACTTCATCTCCACTCACGGCGCGCGCAAGGGACTGGCGGATACCGCGTTGAAGACCGCGGAAGCGGGCTATCTGACGCGGCGACTGGTCGATGTCGCCCAGGATGTGATCGTTACGGAACATGATTGCGGCACGATCCTTGGGCCAACGCTCCGGGCCATTCAGGAGGGTGAGGAAACGATCGAGTCGTTGGGTGATCGGGTTCTCGGCCGGGTCTGCCTGGATGACATTGTGCGGCCCGATTCCGGGGAAACGATTCTGACAGCGGGGACGCTGATCGATGAGGAGCAGGCGGCGCTTATCGACCAGGCGAAAATCCGCGAGATGCGGATTCGCTCGGTCTTGACCTGCGAAGCTCCCCACGGGGTTTGCGCACTCTGTTACGGTCGAAACCTGGCCAACGGACGTCTGGTGGACATCGGCGAAGCGGTTGGCGTGATTGCGGCACAGTCGATTGGCGAACCGGGCACCCAGTTGACTTTGCGGACCTTCCACATCGGTGGTATCGCTGATCACATCGCGGGAGAGTCGAAGAAAGTCGCAACGACCGCCGGAACGGTGAGTTACGAAAATGTCTCGGCACTGACTGCGCCGGATGGGTCGAGAATCTGCACCGCCAGAAACGGCGAAATCCACATTGTCGATGAGTTTGGTCGCTCGCTCTCGACCTACAAGGTCGGTTTTGGCGCGACTCTGATCAAGGCCGACGGAGATAAGGTCAAGAGTGGGGACGAACTCTTCAATTGGGATCCCTACTCCAGCCCGATCCTCACCCATGTCGACGGAATTGTCTGTTTCGACGGCATAGAGCCAGGCATCACCTTGGTGGAAGAGGAGAACGAGAGCGGGGTAGTCCAGCGCGTCATCACCGATGATCGTGAGCGCAAGCTTTACGCTCACATTGAAGTGGTCAGTGAGACCGGCGAGAAGCTGCGACGCTACACCATCCCGTCCGGCGCCCAACTCCAAGTGGAAGATGGGCAGGTGGTGAAAGCGGGGACGATTCTGGTCAAGGTGCCGCGCTTGTCCACCAAGGCCAAGACCAAGGACATCACCGGCGGTTTGCCGCGCGTGGCCGAGTTGTTCGAGGCGCGACATCCCAAGGAAGCGGCGATCGTCAGCGAAATCGATGGTGTGGTGGAGTTCGGGGCGATTAGTCGCGGCATGATCAAGTGCATCGTGCGCAACGATTCCGGGGATGAGCGCGAGTATTCGATTCCGATGGGTAAGCATCGGCTGGTGAATGATCACGACGTGGTTGCCGCCGGTGATCCCTTGACCGAAGGGTCTCCTGACCCGCATGATCTTCTGAAGATCAAGGGTGCCAACGAATTGCAGCAGTACCTCGTAAACGAGGCGCAGGAGGTCTACCGGCTCCAAGGGGTGCGGATCAACGACAAGCACATCGAGGTCATTGTTCGTCAGATGCTGCAGAAGGTCCGAGTGGAGGATCCGGGTGGAACCGACCTCCTGGAGGGACAGCAGGTTGATCGGGCCCAGTTTGCCCGCGTCAACAAAGAGGCGATTGCCAAGGGCTTGGTGCCGGCTACGTCGCGACCTCTGCTCCTCGGGATCACCAAGGCGTCTCTTTCAACCGAGTCGTTTGTCTCAGGAGCGTCCTTCCAGGAGACCACGCGCGTCCTTACCGAGGCCGCCATCCAGGGCAAAGTAGATCACCTGGTTGGTCTCAAAGAGAACGTGATCATGGGGCAGTTGATACCGGCGGGAACCGGCTTGCGGAAATACCGCCACATCATGATTGACAGCTCGAACGACGACCTCACGGATGAAGCGCTGGGGATCACAGCGGTGGATGACCTTGATGCGTTTCCGTTTGCGTCCGGATTCTTTGCCCCCGAGGCAGCCGGCATCGAATCGGAAACCCCTGCCAAGGATCTGTCGGTCTCCGAAGGAACCGAAGGTGGGGCGGCGAATCCTCCGCTGGACTGAGAAACCGCGTTTGGGATCTTTGAATTGACATCTTGGCCGACTCCCCATAAGCTAGTCGGTCTGTACATAGCCAGAACATCGCAATACCCGCCCTCTTGAGGGGGCGAGGGCGTTACGGGAGGGCAGGGTGCCCACAATCAGTCAGCTCGTCCGCAAGGGACGAAAGCAAGTTAAGAAGAAGACCAAGTCGCCCGCACTGCAGGCGTGCCCTCAGCGTCGGGGTGTCTGTACTCGCGTTTACACAACCACGCCGAAGAAGCCGAACTCGGCTCTGCGTAAGGTTGCGCGTGTTCGACTGACCACCGGGGTTGAAGTGACGGCATACATCCCTGGTGAAGGGCACAATCTTCAGGAGCACTCGATTGTGTTGATCCGCGGAGGTCGAGTTAAAGACCTTCCCGGCGTGCGCTATCATGTGATCCGGGGAACGCTGGATACTGCGGGTGTCGATGGCCGAAATCGAGGCCGGTCGAAGTACGGAACGAAGAAACCGAAGAAGTAATCGCACAGTCGAATCAATGCTGCTCGGGGGTGGACCCCTCGCCGGAGCCGAAGAATGCCTCGTCGTAGAAAAGCCGCGAAACGTGAGATTCTCCCAGATCCAAAGTTTGGGAGCACCTTGGTCACACAGTTTGTCAATTCTCTCATGCTGGACGGCAAGAAAAGCAAGGCTGAGAGCGCCTTTTACGGTGCTCTTGATCGAGTGGAAGAGCAAACCGGTCAGAGTGGATTGACTGTGTTCAAGGAAGCAGTCAACAAGGTCCGCCCGGTTCTTGAGGTGAAGTCTCGCCGCGTTGGCGGCTCGACCTACCAGGTGCCGGTCGAGGTTCGCGCCGACCGGCGCACCGCGCTGGCGATTCGCTGGATTATCCAGTACAGCCGAGCCCGTGTCGGTCACTCGATGGCCGAGAAGTTGGCAGCGGAACTCACCGCGGCCGCGCGAGGTGAGGGGTTGGCCGTGAAGAAGCGCGAAGATACACACCGCATGGCAGACGCGAACAAAGCGTTTTCCAATTACCGCTGGTAACGCATGGGTGGCCGGGGTCAATGCCTCGGTCGCCGGTGCTGACTGCTAGAACGACACCAAATCGGAGGGCCGAGCCGGGCCGCTGCCCGGGTCGGCTTCTTTGTCAAAGATGGCTGCAACGACACCGCTGAATAAGATCCGCAACATTGGCATCATGGCTCATATTGATGCGGGAAAAACAACGACCACGGAACGGGTACTGTTCTATACCGGTCGCTTGCATCGCATGGGCGAAGTCCATGATGGTGGGGCCACCATGGATTGGATGGAGCAGGAGAAGGAGCGTGGAATCACGATCACGTCTGCTGCTACCACGTGCGTATGG
>JALXCG010000508.1 GCA_026991065.1 Gemmatimonadota bacterium
CGTGAAGACCGATCAGACCACCAATCACTTTCTCCAAGTCCGGCCCGCGCCGCAATACCCCGACGATCCATCGATATTCGTCGGCACTTTCGAGGGGTTCTACTGGACCGAAGATGACGGCGCCAGCTGGCGCCAAGCCAACTTGAACCCCACCCGCATCTCGCGCCTGCTGGCGATCTCTCCTTCGTTCGCCGAGGATGGCACGGTGGTCAGCGCCGGATATGGCATGCACCTCCTCTTCTCCGCCGATCGCGGCTCCTCCTGGGATCTGCGCTTTACCGATTTTCACGCCATCAGCGCCTATTCGTTGGCGATCTCCCCCAACTATGTCAATGACTCGCTGGTGGTCTCCGGGACCGGCGCCGGGATCCGCCTGACCACCGACCAGGGACATACCTACGCCGATGTCCACCTCGCCGCCTACGATTCCAGCAGCATCGAATACAACTCGATCCGCACAGTGGCGTTCTCCCCCGATTTCGCCAATGATCAGACCATCATGGCCGTTGCCAACGGCGGTTTCTACCGTTCCACCGATGGAGGGACCGTCTGGGAGGCTTCCCAGCCACCGACGCGGCGCACCTGGAAACTGGCGATCTCACCCGAGTATCCCGCCGATTCTCTGCTTCTGGCCGGCGGCCCGGACGAAGATGGCGGCCTCTGGCGTTCGCTCAACGGCGGCCGCACCTGGCAGGAGGTGGGAGAGATCACTTCCGCGATCTACGGCATCAAGATCTCGCCTGCTTTTGCCACCGACAATCGCGCCTTTCTGGTCACCGGACTCGATGGCGTGCTGGTGACCACCGATCGAGGCGACACCTGGTCTCCGGCCAACACCGGCCTGGGATTTGCCTATCCCTCTCACCTGGCTCTTTCCGCCGATTTCGGCCAGAACGGCACCGCGGTGCTCACGACCGAGGGCCACGGGGTCTTCGAGTCCACCGATTTCGGCCAGACCTGGCATCGCCTGTCGCCGATTTCAGCGCCGGTGACCAGTGGTCAATGCCTGGCGATCGCGCCCTCCTATCCCGCTGATCCGACCCTTTTTGTCGGCACCTGGGCGGGACTCTATATTTCGGTCGATCGCGGCCGGACCTGGCAGAAAAAGACCCAGTTCGAGATCTATGACGACCGGCGCCAGGAGCCGTGGGTGATGAGCGGGGCGTGGCACCGCGACAGTGCTGTCTCGCCCGCGATCAATCAGGGGATCGCCTGGTCTCAGGAGCCGGGCGCGACCGCCATGTTGCCGATCGTGGGCAGCGGCGGGCGGGTGATCGGAGCCCGCGGGCCGGATCGTGGCGAGACCCTGATCACGATCGACGGTGGGCACGCCACCGTGGTGGATCTCTACAGCCCAGTGGTTGAAACTGAACAAACCCTGGTGGAGTGGGACGGCTTGCTCAACACCTACCACGAGCTGACCATTCAGGTGCGCGGTCACAAGAATCCCGCTTCGAGCGGCTACGGCGTGGGGATCGACGCTGTGGAAGTGCGCTTTCCGTAGCCGCGGTCGACCGGCTCTTGGTCTGCCTCCGCCGCTCCTGGCCGCGTGTCTACGGCAGCCGCGTCTGACGCGCCGCCGGCAGCGCCGGGAAGCTGCTGCCGGGTGCTCCCCAGATCAGCCAGGTTTCGGTCGCCGGCGCACCGCTCCAGACCACGCAGAGATACCCATCGCCCGCCAAAGCCACGCTCGGCGTGCGCCCGACAGCGGCAACCAACTGCGGCATCGACCAGCTCTCGCCGCCATCGGCCGACTCGGCCAGTTGGACCGAAAAATCGTTGTTGCTGTCGAGCACTTCCCAGACCAGCAGCGCGCGTCGCGGCCCGTTGCGCACCAGGCGCGGATTCCACTGCAAGCCGTGGCCGGGGCCGCCGAGCGGATAGGGGAGCGCTTCCCAGGTCGCACCGGCGTCGTGCGAAGTAGAGACAAAGAGATCATCATCGCCGATCCGGTCATCGACATAGGCGACCCACACCAGCGAATCGTCGGCGGCGATCGTGGGGCTCCACTGGTTGCCCAGAAGGGTGGGGTGAACCCGCGTCTCGGCCGTGAAACTGCGTCCGAAATCGTCGCTGCGGACCAGCAGCACATCGGCATCGCCGCCCAGGTCGTCGTAGCTTTCCCAGGCGATATAGGTGCGTCCCCGCCGGGTCATCGCCACCGCGGGCGCGAACTGATCGGTGGCGTCCTCTCCACTCACCAGAATCGGTGCCGACCAGTGAACACCGCGGTCCAGCGAGAGCGCCGCGACAATATCGAAATCGAGATCCACCCGGCGCATCCAGACCGCCACCACGCGCCCACCGCGCCCCGCGGCCAGCGCCACGCCCAGGTTGTGGCCATATTCTCCACTCACCTCGACCGGCGCACCGAAAGAGCGGCCGTGATCCCACGAGAGCGCCGCCCGAATCCGCCGCGACCCCGCCGTCCCCAGTTCATCCCAGGCACAGACCACCAGCGAGTCCCCCGGCAGAACCACCACCCGTGGCCGGTCCGCCATGCTCCCGCCCCGGTCCAGCCCGGCGCCACCATCCGGCCACGATTCGCCACCGTCCCCGGAGCGCGCCCAGTGGATCCCCGCCGGTCCGCTCCAGACGCAGACCTCGCCACCACCCGCCATGGCCGCGACATCCGGTTTGATATGAGCCCCCAACGAGTCGGCGTGAACCACTCGCGGGGGCTCGAGCGTCGCCGCCGGCGCCGTTCGACCGCCGCCGCCGACTCCGCCCGGGGCGAAGCCGGCGACCGCAAACCACGCCGCGGCGATCAGCCGAAATCTGCTCACGGCTGGGCCGGGACCTCGATCCAGGACTGGGTCCAACCCTCGGCACCGGCGCCGCTGTTGATTCGGGCGTCAACCGCGTCGCGAATCCCCGGCAGCTCCACATAGAGCAAGTCTCCCGGGCACTCGGTGCCGCAGGTCGGGCAGACAATGTCCCGATGACCATAGATGTTGGTCTGGTTCTGCCCGTAGCCTTCGTAGTAACTGGTGCCGTGCGGGTCGATCCCCTTCTGGTCTGCCTTCCAGGCGAAAAGATCGTCGATCCCGTTGAGCAGTTCCGGAGTGGGCTGGTTGTTGTAGGGCTCGTGGTAGTAGCCGATCGCCGACACCGCCATGCTGCCGCAGTTCATCTTGTCATGCGCGCCGACCACATCATCACCACCGCCACGCCCCTCAAAGAGCATGCCGTTGGCGCAGGCAAGATACTGGTACCCGATGTCGCACCAGCCGCGGTCGTTCATGTGCAGAATCTGCACCGCCCGCACGGCCGCCGCGCAATCATCAAAACTGTTCGCCTCGTAGCCGCTGCCGGCGGTGTGGTGCAGCGCCAGGTGGGTCACGTTGCAGTAACTGTACTGGCACGTAGGCGGCATGGCGCCCCACTCGTCGCGACTGTAAACGTGCGGCTTGGGAAAAGGATCACCGCCGCCGCCACCACCACCGGTCACAGTGAAGGGGATCGTGTCGGTGTCTTGCAGCTCGCCGGTGTCATCGTTGTAAACCGATACTTGGTAGGTGTAATCATCTCCTTCGGCGCTGCCCGGAACCCCCAGATAGCCGCGATGGGTGCGGGTCTCATTGCCGAGAATCCGCCGCGTCACATCCCAGCCACCCTTGTGATACCAGGAAGCCATCAACTGACCCTGACTGTTGCGAACCTCGGTCACCCAGCGCACATGCACCGCATCCGCGCCCTCGTTGCGGGTCACCCGATTGCCGAAGAGGTCGTAACCCGGATCGGCCACGATCGGCTGCGGATCATCCGGCAGCACCTGCACGGAAAGCGGCCCACCGGAGCCGGTCTGCTCCTCCCACAAGTAGGTCACATCCACCCAGGCGTTCTCCAGGTAGCCCAGGCCCAGGTCGGCGGCAACATCGAATGCCGCATCGCAACCGCCCGGGTTGAGAACCGTGCGGCCATACTGGTCGAGACCGCCATTGTAGTTGTCGAAATAGGCCGCCTGCGCTTCCGGCATGCCGGTCGGCAGATCGGTCCACATGCGCCGCGGGCGCTGGGGATGGTCGGGCGCATTCCAGTAGTTGTCGTCAATGTTCCAGGGGCCGACATCAAGCACGCCGACCGAGGCCACGCTCTGCCCGTTGTAGTCGAGGCGCGCGTTGTAGGGGGGATTCTCGTAGCCGGGATGGTATTCCCAGCCCAGATTGGCGAATTTCACATATTTGTCGGGCAGCGCGATCTCATAACCGGACTGCGAATCGAACTGCGTCATGAAGACGGTGAGCCGCACATTGCCGTCCATGTGCACGCGATTGGGACGGCTGTGACGCGCCCGCTCCTCGCGCCACACCTGTCGCATCCACTCCAGCAACTCACTGGTGCGCGCCGCGCCCAGATTCTCCCGCACCCGGTTCCAGGAGCGGTTCAGCGTGGAGTGCAGCAACTGCTCATAGCCGGACGCCGCGATCGCCTCGCGCGCCGCTTCCTCGCCCTCCGCGGCGTCGATCAGATCGTCGCTCCAGCTCTTGAGATCGGCCAGCGTCGCCGCTTCTTCGCGGGCGATCCTGCGCACGATCGCCAACTCCGATTCGCTCAAAGCCTGCTCGGCGCGCGCCCGCGCGACCAGCTCCGGATTGAGGAAGAAGTAGGGCAGCACCGACTTGCGCAGCGGGTCCAGCTCCGGCGAGGGCTGCGGCACCGCCACCTGCTCGCCGCGCAGCGTGGAGTCGACGAAGAAGAGAGCGAGCGCGCCGAGCCGCAGCGCTTCCGGATGCGCGCAAGCACGGGCATCAACCGTGAGTCGCGCCCGCGCCTGCCGGCCATCCGCTTCGCGGCGAAAATGGAGACCGCCGTAAATCAGCTCCCAGCCCGACGGAAGATCCTGCCACAGATCGAATCCCTCCGGCTGCTGAGCATCGCCGTCCACCGGCAGCGGATACCACATCGACCAATCACCGTCGGCGCTCCGGGTGGCAATCTCAAGGTCGATCCGAGCACCATCCGGCAGGGCCGCCGCCCACTTCGCGCTCACCGCATTGAACGCGATTCCGGCGGTCACCGGCTCCAACTCAATCTCACCGCGCAGAGCCCCTTCCGCCAGCGAGAAACCCTGGGCGCCATGGCGCAACCCATTGATAAAATGGACCTTGGCGGCGACAGTTGCGGCGTCGCGCAGATCCAGTGTTTGCCGATCATAGGTGGCGGGAGCCACCTGCGCGGTGGCGATCGTGGCCACCGTTCCTAGAGCGAGGGGGAGCAGCATCGATAGGCCTCTCATTGCCCCCGGCGGGTCGGCGCGGGCATCGGCGGGCGTCGGGAGCAGCGACGCCGCGGCGGCCGAGGGACAGAAGAATGGTCGAATGGTATGCAGAAAGAACGCGGCGGCGCTCACCACCCCCGGCGAATGGGTTTGAGCCTCATGCCCAAGCGCACCTGATCGCGCCGCACTCACCGCCCCTCGCCGCAAAGTGCGCCGCAACAGCGAATTGGAGCTGTCTTGGCAGCTCCGCGGGGGAGGAGCGGTCAACGCCCAACCGAAGCCTAACCCCCGGGCCGCTTTTTGAGGAGGGGGCGAGCGCCGATTGGAAC
>JALXCG010000509.1 GCA_026991065.1 Gemmatimonadota bacterium
CCTCTTCGAAGGCGCTCTCTTCGTTGTTCAGGTAGATGATCACATCGTAGAGAACGCCGGGCTCCAGCCCCCGCAGCAGCAGTTCCTGGGTGTCGATTGGCTGGTTGTCGGTGCGGTTGCGAAACACCAGGCCGTTGTAGTCGCGATAGACCGAGTTGATGGGGTGATTCCAGAACTTGAGAACCCGCTTCTGATCCTCGCCCAGCACGCTGTCATCCTGCGGAGCGATCACCCAGCCGGCGCGCGGTAGAACCGTGTAGGAGAGCGGACCGGAGTCGTCTCCGGAACGGTAGTCGAACTCGGCGTCGGCGGTCATCCAGTTGCCCATCTTCAGAAAATCGACATCGACCGGGCCGCTGCTCCAGGGCCCCATGTCGAGCAGGCGGGCCTGCGCCCGGTAGTCGCCGTAGAGCAGGTCGAGTTGGCAACCGGGCCAGAGCGTGTCCGCGGGGGTGATCTGGATCTCGTTGCCATCGACGGCGATCTCGAAATCGCTCAGTTTCGACTGCAGAGAGTGGGAGGCGAGCCCCACCTGCACATACCCGGGTTGATCCGGGTCCCCGAGCTGCGGCGCGATCCAGGTTTCGGGCAGGACCACCGCCAGTTGGTCATCCGGCAGGCGCATCTCCTCAACCTGGATGGTGATCTCGTAGATCTGATGCACCCGGGGCGCGCCCACCTTGGGGATTCCGGAGAGAGGCTCCACCTGGAGAACGTTGTTCAACTCCTGGCGCACGTGGTTGTGGTCAGAGACCAGGTAGAGCGGCGCGCCGCTCAGCGCCACATCCACATAGTAGGTCGCCGGGCCGTCGCCCGGATCCAGCACCTGGGGACTGATCACCTGGTGGTAAATGCCGCCGGGATCCCTGGGCAGAAGGACTTCGTCGTTGCAGCGGGGGTGCCAGCCCGCGGCCGGATCGCTGGGGATGCGATAGTAGAGGTCGAAGGGCAGGTCGTTGGCGACCTGCACCCGCACCAGATCTTCGCGCGTGGTGGTCTCGTCGTAGTTCGGGTTGCTGCTCCAGAGCGCGGCCACGGTCCGCGTGGGCTCGGTGACGCTGCGGAAGCGCAGGCAGTAGAAATCGGGGTCGATGTAGTCGTCGCTTACGCGGTGGACACCGATGGAGCTTTCGTAGGCGGCGTCCCCCATCACCTGGTCGAAGAGCGCGGCGGCATAATGGCCCGGCTTGCGCAGTTCCCGCTCGCCGTCCTGATCCAGCACCGAGCGGTGCGAGGCGATTCCGGGGCGGGGCGGAGCGTGGCCTTCGTCATCGCAGCCGTCGGCAAAGGCGAGATGGATGGCGTGCAGATAGCCGGTGGTGAGCCCCAGCAGCAGGGTGCGCTCGACATAGTTGGCCTGAACTTCGGCGGGGTTGGTGTATGCGATCCCCTCGAAAGGCATCACCGCCGCTTCGTCGATCGTCACCCGCACCGGATCCATGCCCCAGAAACGCCCGATCGAGAAGATGGAACCGGCGCGCTGCACCAGGCCGCTGTTGCGCTCGTAGTATTCGTCGGTGCTGC
>JALXCG010000510.1 GCA_026991065.1 Gemmatimonadota bacterium
GCGAATATGGGTGCAATCTCTGCGGCGAGGTCTGCCCCACCGGCGCGATCCAACCTCTTCCGCTGGCGGAGAAGCAGCGGCTGCGGATCGGTATCGCCGAGGTGGAGGGGGAGCGTTGCCTGGCCATCGGTGGCGGTCAGACCTGCCTGAGCTGCACGGCCGCCTGCCCGGTCGAGGCGATCCACCTGGTGCAACTGGAGCAAACCAGTGAGTGGGGCGATCGGATCGGCGGGCCACAAGTGATGGCGGAGCGCTGCATCGGCTGCGCGCTCTGCGAGGTGGCCTGCCCGGTGCAGGGCGCGGCGGCGATCCGGGTGCGCCCCGATGGTCCGCAAGCGCCGCTGGCGGTGGAGTTCTTCCCCCGCCGGCGGTTCGAGCCAAGCGTCGATGCGCTCTTCCAGTTGCCTGCGGTTCCGAACCGCGCCGCCGGCGCGGGGCAGCCGCCTCTTTCGTGACCCGGCCTTTGTTTGTGGCCCAACCACAATTCGCGAGTCGCTGCCGCCAATCGGCAGATCGGCACGGCCGGCCGGTCTCGAGGCGAGATCCGGCACAAGCGCCGGGACGACACGCCTTTCCCGATCTGATGCACTACACTCTGCCGCGGGACGCGGCAGGAACGCCGATCGGGATCATCGGTGCGCTGCATCGGCGCGGTGCCCTGTTGGAGCAGATTGATCGGGCACTGCATAGCACACCCGGTAAGCCCACCGCGAGTCGCCGCATGAGGTTCTGAAACTCCCTCCTTTGTTCTGCAGTATGCGAACCAAGCCCGACCATCGCTTTCCGCCCGCCCCCGGGAGTTGCGCCGCCCGCCCCGGAACCGAAGGTTCGCCGTCATGGAGAAGTTTTCCCGTTTCATCATCCTCGTCGCCATGACCATCTTCTCGGTGGTGTCGATGTGGACAACCTATGTCAGCCTGACCGATTCGATCCTGCCTTACCCAACGCTGAACTTGCACCTCTGGAACGGGATCGTCTGGAACTGCTCGATCTTCGCTCTGGCGCTCTCGGTGGCTTTGGGGCTGATGCTCTTCGCCCTCAAGTTGGCCATCGTCGATGGTCACAAGCGTTTGAGCCCCGTGGGGGTGATTGGGCTGGTCATCGTCGCTTTCATCTCCATCTCATTCAACATGGATGTGCTCTACCGCACAGCCAACCGCGATTTCTTCATCTATTACTCGAACGACAAGATGCGGAAGGTCTACGAGAGCTACCTGGTAGATGCACACCGGAGCCTGGTCGAAAAGCGGGAGGCAAACTTGAAGGCACTCGCTCGCCAGGAGGGGGAGTTAGAGGCGGAGACTCTGGGGCAGCGCAAGGCACCGCCCGGATATGGCCCCCGGGCGCGCGAGGAAGCCCACCAATTGACCGTGCTGCGCAAGACGGCGCAGGTGGAGCTGGCGGCCGCGGAAGCGGGGCTGCGCGCCGAACAGGCGGCCGATTCGCTCCTCGGATCCACGCAACCGAGCAACATCGGCGAAATCCAGGCGCTGCAGAACAGTCTGCGAATCTCTTTGAAAGAGACGGCCGCGATCAGTGGCAAGCCGCTGCCCGATCCGGTCCGCCTGGAGAGTCCGCTCTTTGCGGTTATTGCGCGCCTCTTCGATCTCAAGAGCATCGGCTACATGGAACTCTTCATTCTCGCGGTGGCCCTGCTGCTCGATCTGGGTGACATCATCGGCTACAGCCTGATCCCCAATCGCCGGCCGAAGCTCACCGCGGATCCCACCTCTCCGCCCGCGCGGCCACTGCAGGAGCAAGAGGAACCGCGCAAGGCGCTCTGGAGCGATGCGAGCGCAGTCGGGCGGCCTCCTCTCTCCTGACCCGAAGTGATGGCCGAGTCTCTACGGAAAAACAAAGCGCATCAGGTTGTTGATCTCGCAGGTGTAGGCATCGACGGCGACAAATCGGTGTAGACCGCAATGACATCATTCAGAATGGCATCGGCCACCAAGTAGACCCACACCTTGCGCCGGTCCATGGCTGGAATCGCAAAAGTGTAGCTTGCCTCCGACTGGGTGCTCCAGCGGCTCCACTCGAAGCTTTGCCCCCCGTCCGTCGACCTGCGCATGATGATGGCCTGCGACTCGTAAGCGGGCCAGAAGTAGTAGACACGGCCCTGATTGTCGGTGACGATATTGGATCCGATGCCGTCTTCTACGAAGATGGTAGAGGGCATCTGTGAGGACCAGGTGTCACCGAATTCGCCCGATCTGGCGAACCACATGATGCCGAGAGCTTGCCAAGTCATGTAGATGTTGTCGACATAGGGCGAGGTCGGATACTTGTCGACTTGGTGGGAAAGTCGGCCAGCGACCACGACTCTCCACCATCCTCCGAATGGTACATCTGCTGACCGAAAAAGGGCCCGTTGACGCCGGCCACCACCACCTGCGGATTGGTCGGGCTGATCTTGATCGCCGACTCCACCGCTCCATTTGGTTCGGTCAGGCGCACTTCACCGTTCAGGAAACTGTTGCGTTAGGCACTGAAGGTTTCCTGATCCACACCTTCATCAAGATCGACCCGCAACTTGCCGTCCTGGAGTACCGCGTTGCGGTAGAGCTTGCCGTCGATCAGGTATCCACCGTAATGACCACGGAAGTACTGGAGTGCGGAGCGGGGATAACGAAAAGGACCGGTCTGGGGGAGCCCGGGGATGCGTTCGTGGAGTTCGACCCGGAAAAAGAGGGGGATGAGGATCTGCAGGTCTTCCTCGCCGGCCCCGATCAAGCTCAGATCCTCTTGCCGCAACGTGTAGTTGCGATCGTCCCAGAGACCATAGCGGCTGAGGGATGGGTAGTCGACGCGCGGATCCGCACCACGACTCTGCACGATCTGGACCGCGCTCGCGGCACTGGCTGTGACGATAGTGGTGACGATCACCGCCACGGCTTTGATCAGGGTACGGCGGGGCATGATCAAGAGTTCTCCTTTGCCTTGCGGTTGTCCGATGGGTCCCTTCCCGTCGTGCGCCTGAACCAGCGTGGTTCGCGTGTCCCGGGTGGGCAGGAGGAAAGTGATCCCCATGCGCCCCTTCACTCTGAGCGCACTCCGAACTTCTCACAAGCGAGGTGAGGATGCGCTCCTTATACCGGCGAATGAGCGCGGAGTGGTTGTCGTGAATCAGCCGGCGGTGGGAGTGGCGTCCGGATGGGCAGAAAGGGCTGTGGGCGGAGCACAGGCGCTTGCGCCTTCTCGAATCTGGATGCGTGGCGACGAGTCGATTCCACCCCCGAGAGTCGGCTCCAACAGGCTGCCGGCTGTTGGAGCGGCTTGGGGCGTAGGTGTCAGACTCGACTTTCATCAAGTCTCCTCCACGATTGTTCTGAAGACCACAGCCAGGTAAAACATTTCCCCGAATACCGTCTCGTCCGAGCGCAACCAAGCCCATCGCTCCAGCGCACCACGCGCCCGTAATGGCAATGCATAGTGCAGAGGAACTACCGCCAACAATGCCCAATCGCGATAGTACCGCGTACTATGCCGCGCCCGGCAGAACAACGGTCACTTCAATTCCCAATAGCCTCAAGACAAGGTAGTAGCATGCTGCAAGTGTTGCCCAACACTCTGGGCAGCCGGCTTCAGAACCAAAGAACTGATACCGCCCCTTGGTAGCTTGAACAAGTAGTGCTACCCGACTGATGCTCCGGGACCGAAAAACGTCGTAGAGATCCCCCAGGTCCACTCCATCTGGTAGAGTCATGTATTCCCTGGCGGCATCAACGATTCGATGTGCCAACTTCGTAGCACGCACGACCTGCACGTGGGCGACAACCAAGCAAACGCTAAGTGATCCGAGGATAACCGTTCCCAGAGGATAGAACCACCCAGGCTCGATCCCTCCAAGACCGAACGGCAATTCCCGCATTCCGGTTTTCAGGGGGGCTCTAATCGGCTCCAGCAGAAGAACGGTCGCCACCAATAAGGTAGCCAGCCAGATGCGATTCAAAGATCGAACCTGTCCCGAGACACCGTTCGCAACGTATTTCACCAGAGGTGGCACTATCACACTATTTGTCATAGCATCGATTCTTCATTATCGAGAATGTTTCCTGCATCCGGCCCCGCGTAACCACGCCATCATCCCCTCATGTATGTTTCTGGCACACCTATGAGTTCTTTCTCCCGCCTGGATTGATCCAGGAAACCGCAAGAGATATTAGTTCTCTCACATTTTCGATCTCGCCATCAAACATTGACGCCTCATCCAGAAATTCTCCCTTCAAGTATCGTGCTCTTCCACGAAGGTCCCGGAGGCGGTTGTAGGTCTGGTACAGGTGACTAGGGACACTACCCCTGCGATAATACTTACTTGCGCGACGGTGAATCGCCTTGTGGGTCGCCTTCTTAAGGAAACCCGGATCAGGCATTGTGAGCAGAATTGCTTTCATCGCTAATTCGCAGGCGCTGAAGAGATTGTCGACCATGGGTCGAACCAACTCTTGAGACTGAGCAAGCCGCGCACTCTCCAGGAATTCCTCGGCAGCCCCTACATGATCGGCGGCCCTTTCCTTGTTGTAGATCGCATCAAAGGCGAGCACCCACCCGGCGCGACATCGAAGCAGTGTAATATGCCCGCAGTTGGCATCATCTTCTGGGTGAAGCTCTATATCTTCCCATCTCTCAACTTGCTCAATAGTGACTGCAGTGCCTACGGGACTTCCTGGTTTCACCGGCTCAGATAGTATGGCCTTGGCCCGGGCCCTCACCTCACCGTTCAGTCGGATCTCATTCGGCCGATCGTCCGGGTAGAAGACCACCTGTGCCTGCCACAGTGGTGCGGGCTTTGGAAGCATGCCTCGTTGTTGTCTTCGGTTTACTTCGGGCAACACGAAGATCTCCATCACGTGATTTAGAGTGCGATCTAGATCCGGGCTCTCTTTCGATGTGTTGTAGGCGTCCGGCAAAACCACCAGCCTCCAGCATAACAAGCCAAGGTGTTTTCGAATGACACACAGTCCTGTGGCGCCTTCAGTCTTTTTCTCCTGCCGCAATGGACCGTGTTGCATCTTGAAGATACCACGTGATCGACTTCGCCAATCTGATGTGAAGTCTAGAGGCCTCATGATCTGCTGCAAGGCGATTTCCAGAAAAGCCGATCGATTGCGAGTTTCGCACCCGCAGATTGTAGCACCGCAGGCTCCAAAGGAGCGTTGCTTTGTCCACAGAATCGGGTTGTTCTCTGTTCCCATCATGCACCGCGAACCCCGGGCACCAAAACATCATGCACTGCCTCGTCAACTCCGGCACTGCACAAACCCACGAGAAAATTCTGCGCTAACTCCGCCCCTCCTCCGTGAAAGAGTGGGCTGCGGACAACTCCAGGCAATGCCTGCAAGTCGAGAGGGTCATGTTCTAGCCCCACTCGGTATCCGAAGCCAAACTCTGCATTCGACATTTCCTCTTCGAAATGGCCGCTCCCTCACCTCACGCCGCGCTTTCAGGAGCTTCCCATGTTCAGGCGATGAATAGGCAGATCGAACTCCCGACACATCCACCCATCCCTAACACACCACGAGCTCTTCCCCCCCCACAACCT
>JALXCG010000511.1 GCA_026991065.1 Gemmatimonadota bacterium
TCCCTTCTGCGGCGCCCGCCGCGCCGCAGAAGGGAATGGCGAGAAGCGCCGGAATCAGGCGATGCTGCATGACGATTCCCTTTCTATTGGCAGGGCGGCGGGGTGGCGACGTTGCAGACCACTCTCATCGCTGAGCCCTTTCTGCGTGGTTGGGGCTGTGGCCTACCCGGCGCCGCCGTCCCGGCGGCGGAAGTGGATCACCCACCGATGATGGTAGTGCTGGTGGGCGCGGCCGACAAGGGATGCCGGGACAGCAAGTTCCCCCGGTGATTCGGTGATTCGCCTGCACAACTTCGCCTCGATCTGCGACCTCATCCTTTGGTGTCTCCGCGCAGGCGGCAGAGCGGTTGCGGGCGGGAACTCGGCAACCGCTTCTTCGATCCTGGGAAGCCCCCCACGAATGTGGCATGATCACACCATGAACCCCCTACTCAAGCCACCCGCATGGGTTGCAGACGCCGTTTTTTACCAGATCTTCCCCGATCGTTTCGCCCGTTCGCGGCGGGTGCCGAAGCCCGCCGGGCTGGAATCCTGGGAGAGTCCGCCCACGGTTCACGGCTACAAAGGGGGCGACCTCTACGGCGTGGCGGAGCGCCTGGATTGGCTGCGGCAGTTGGGGGTGACCGCGCTCTATCTGAATCCGATTTTCCAGTCCGCGTCGAACCACCGTTACCACACCCACGACTATTTTCGGGTCGATCCGATGCTCGGCGGCGATGAGGCCCTGGACCATCTTCTGGCGGCCTGCCGGCTGCGGGGCATGCGGGTGGTTCTGGACGGCGTGTTCAACCACACGGGGCGGGGATTCTTGCAGTTCAACGACATTCTGGAAAACGGCGAGGCTTCGCCGTGGCGCGACTGGTTCACCGTGCATCGCTGGCCACCGCGCGCCTACGGCCCCGAGGCGGGCCGCGACTATGAGGCCTGGTGGGGGCTGCCGGCGCTGCCGAAGCTGCGCACCGAGAACCCCGAGGTGCGCGAGTTTCTGTGGCGGGTGGGAGAATACTGGATCGACCGCGGCGTGGATGGCTGGCGCCTGGATGTGCCGACCGAGATCGCCACTCCCGGGTTCTGGGAGGAGTTCCGGCGGCGGGTGCGGGCCCGCAACCCCAAGGCCTGGATCGTCGGCGAGATCTGGGATGACGCGGCGGAGTGGATCAACAGCGGCGAACGCTTCGACGGCACCATGAACTACCAACTGACCGAAGCGATTCTCAGTTTTGTGCTGGGAGAGCGGATCGACCCCGAAGTGGTGGCGCCCTGCGGCTACGATCTGAGTCGGCCGCTGAACGCGGCGGGTTTCGCCGCCCGCCTGGAGGCGCTGGAGTCGCGCTATGCGCCCGCGGCGCTGCGGGCGTCGCTGAATCTGCTCTCCTCGCACGACACGCCGCGCCTGCTCACGGTCGCCAACGGCGATGTGGCGCGCGCGCTTCTGGCCTATCTGCTGCTCTTTGTTCTGCCCGGTGCGCCGTGCATCTACTATGGCGCCGAGATCGGCATGCGGGGGGGGCATGACCCCGG